>CAYNWC010000018.1:0-12601 GCA_964400805.1 uncultured bacterium
CAAGCTCGACCTTCTCAACCTCACTCCCCTCCAGGCCCACCACAAGCTCTGCGACCTCAAAGACATGAAGCCCTAGAGAGAGTAATTGACAAAGTCCACTGCTTGCTTTTTATTCGAAAACGCGGATAATGGGTGGTAATGACTGGGGGTTGTCCTAGTCGGCGGTTAAGCCTCTGAATATTCCTTATATTCTGAGGCTTTTCGCTTTTCAGGCTCGGTTGGAAATATCTTCAACCCTTTCCCCAGATGGTCGGGGTACTTGTGAAACTTATCTTTGAAAACATTAAAAGCAAGGTTTTCTCTCTCGGGACTTACTACAAATCTGCCAATAGGATAAGCAACTAAATCCGCAATCTGCAGGCCGATGCTGTTGGCCTTTTTGTCTACAAAAAGTATTTTCAGCGGATAGTTGGCCTGCCAAGCGGCATGTGTTGCGACGATTCGCTCAAATGCAATTTCTAGAGTCTGATCTACTGCATTGCCTCGAGATTCAAGGATGATGTGAGTTATTTTCTTGAGTTGTCTTTTTTCTTGTAAAAAGCGATAGACTCGTTCCAAACAATATTGCAGGCTGAGTTCGTAAGGATTTTCTGGTTTGGCATAGCGTGCTTGCAAGAGACGTTTGTCGATACCCGTCGAAATGATCGTGAAGGGAGAGTTTTTAATGGCTGCATTCAGCATCTCAATGAAATACTCTCGGCGTTTTTGATTTTGAAGGAATTGAAAATCCTCTATCTGTCGTCTCAGTTTTGCACTATGAAGGATCGTTGCATCATGTCCCCAGAAAGTGAATTTCAGTTTTTTCAAATGTCTCACGACATCGATCATGTAAGCGTCTTTAGAAAAAATACATAAAACGAGGGCAAAAACAGGGTGTTGCTTGTAGGTAGTATCCATGGAATGATCACCTGTTTCATCCCCATAAATGATGAAATCCCCATAGTCATGCGTCATTGGTTCTTCAGTCATTGATCGGCGTCCAGTCATACAGGCGATGTGTCTTCATATTTTACTACAAAGCAAGACAGTCCCTGATCGGGATTCGTTTTCTCAAAATCACTCCATCCAAACTGTTGAACATATCTTTGAATCTCTATTGTTCTTGTTTTGTGGAGGCTGAAACGATTGGCGAGCCCTATCCCAAAAGTCACGAGGGGAAATATGCAGGAAAGACTCAGATCGGTAAGAAGATCGGAGTTACGATCAAAGACAGGATCAAAGTAGCGGGCCAAAGTCAGGCCAGATACAAAGAAGATGGAGAGAGCTAGGCCCAGTACAACCCCGCATTTCACAGACCATCCTTCTCTATCGAAAAGATTCAGCTCCCGTCTAGGCGCCATCCACCTTTGATTTTGGCTATCAAATACGACATAGTTAGACATGTCTCAGGACCTCTTGAATTGAGTGCGCGTGCATTATAGGCAAGAAATAGAAAAAATGTATAGAGCCCGTTTTAGATTCCGCGCTTCCCTCTGATGTGGCCCAAAATATATTAAACATGATGACGGCGCGAAGCGCGCCTAGAGATGGACTTCTCTACTTTACTTGATTGCGGAGAGAGGCGTAGACTCAAGACCCATGAACAACTCAAAGAGTAACTTGGTTTCACGGGAACGCAACTCTATCTGCTCTCTTACCTCCATATACTCCTTCAAGGCTGTGAAAAAGGCCTCGCCTCTTCTTCTAGAAAGATGAGGATTTGTAAACAGTTCTTTATACTCTTTCAGCACATTGGTATAACGGACCATATTGTCCGTAGTACACTGAAATATTTCGGTTACTTTATTCAGACTTTCTGTAAAAATCTTTTGGGCTTGTTGTCTTTCTTCAGAGGTAGGGGTTCTTTTCTCTCCCAGAATTTGATTCGTTGTGCGAGCAAACTCTCCAGCAGCTCCCCTTAACTCTTGAAGAGTTTTTTTAATCGATTCCAGATCTTGTTTTGCCACTTCGGTTGCTTCTTTTATCGCTTTCCGCGCACTCTCTGCCTCTTCCAGAGCAACGTCTGTCTCATAGGCATTTAAAATGCACCAATTGGTCCAAATACTAGCCCCGAAAGCTCCACCGGCTAAGTTTTTGACAAAGGAACTACTAGCCCACAGATGTCTGGCTAACACCAAAAAAGATGCCGGCATTGAGAATATTAACCGATCCGTTAGGGGCCTAGTTATTAGTTGGCGGTCAGTCCGCGATAAATCTTGTCTCCATATATTAGCTAATAAGTGAAAGACCGGACTAGCAGCAAAATAAACGAGAGATGCGGGGGAAGGAGGAGATTCCTCTGTTACAAGGCGATAGCACTGATCCATTGTGAAAGCAGCTTCGGCGGCGGTCAATAAACTAATAGCATGCACCCTTAAATTAACATCAAACATAAATCCTCAATTTTTATAATAAATTATAACAAAAAAACGATTTATATAAAATAATAAAAATCCATTACATATACTATATAAAAACCCTTTTAATATATTCCCTTTTTGACCCCAACTTGGTATACCTTCTGTATGTCTTTTGATCCGCGCGACCTCACTCTCTATCCGACCGAGCCAGGCGTCTATCTGATGAGAGATGTCCAGGGCGTCGTCTTGTATGTGGGGAAGGCGAAGAATTTGCGCACGCGGCTGAAGCAGTATTTCGCCGAGTCGGGAGACCAGCGGCAGATGGTCCCCTATCTGATCGCTCAGGTCGAGGCGATCGATACAATTGTAGCGTTGACGGAGAAAGACGCCCTGATCCTGGAGAACAACCTGATCAAACGGCATCGACCGAAATACAACGTCCTGCTGAAGGACGACAAGACGTTTGTCAGCCTGATGGTCACGGACCACAAGTGGCCGATGATCCGGTTGATCCGCTATAAGGGCAAGCCGAAGAACGATGGGGTCTATTTCGGTCCCTATACCAATGCTTTGGCCGCGAGACAGACGTTCGACCTGATCTTGAAGATGTTTCCCCTACGGCAATGCTCCGATGCAGAGCTGGCGAGCCGCCAGCGCCCCTGTCTACTATACGATATCAAAAAGTGCATCGCCCCCTGCGTGGGGAAGTGCACGGAAGAGGAATATGGGAGCCATGTCGCAGGGGCCATGCGGCTGCTGAAGGGGCAGGACAAAGAGGTGTTGAAGGAATTAGAGCGACGGATGGAGGCAGCCTCCCTGGCGATGGAGTATGAACGGGCGGCCCGCTATTTGGAGATGATCCACCAGATCGAGCATGTGACGCAGGTGCAACACGTCGACAACCCCGCCGCGAAGAACTGCGATGTGGTGGGCCTGTATCGAGAGGCCGACGCCGTGATGATCACTCTGCTGTTCTTCCGCGAAGGGAAGCTCATCGGCTCCGAACACTTTAGTTTCCATCAAATCGCATCGAACGACGCGGAAATCGTCGAATCCTTTTTGCTGCAGCATTACAAAAACCTGCCAGCGCTTCCCTTGGAGATCATCGTTCCCACCGCCCTGTCGCAAACGGCAGCCTTAGAGGAGATTTTGGCAGAAACAGCCCAGCGAAGGGTGGCGATTCTGACGCCGGTGAAGGGGAAGAAGCGCGATCTGGTCGAGATGGGGCAAAGGAATGCGAAGGCCCTCTTCATCCGCGAGCAAGATGCCCGCTCGCTGAAAGAAAAAATGCTTCTCGATCTCCAAGAAACCCTCCAGCTCACCCGCTTTCCCCGCCGAATCGAGTGCTTCGACACATCGAATATCTCCGGGACCGATCCGGTGGCGAGTTTGACCTGCTTTATCAATGGGGAAAAGGACAAATCGCGCAAGCGACTCTTCAAGGTGAAAGGGAAAGGAAATGACTATGCGGCGATGCGCGAGGTGCTCTACCGCCACTTTGCCAAAGAGAAAGAGAAAGGGGACTTTTGCGACCTGCTCATCGTCGATGGGGGCAAAGGGCAACTCAATATCGCATTGGAAGTATTCCTCGAGCTGGGGATCGCCTCAGTCGATGCAATCAGTCTGACGAAAGAAGAGGCGCGGCACGATAAGGGTCTCACACAGGAAAAGATCTACGTCCCCCATCGCAAAGACCCTATTCTGATCGACCCTCGCTCCCCGCTCCTCTTCTTATTGCAAAAGATCCGGGACGAAGCGCACCGCCAAGCGATCGAATTTCATAGGAAGCGGCGCTCCAAACGGACGATCTCCAGCGCGTTGGACAATGTACCGGGAATTGGGCCGACGAAGAAAAAAAGGCTATTGCAGCGCTTTGGCAGCGTGAAAGCGATTCAGCAGGCGAGTCGAGAGCAGCTTGAGGAAGTGCCCGGACTCACCAAAGGCGATATCGAGACGCTTTTAGGATTCCGTAGTACGTGAAAAGTCAAATGCGTCGACAAATTCACGGGCAAAACTATTCGGTGTTTTCGCCCACTCTCGGATGTCTTGTAGTAAGTAGTCTTGCACTTCGCGACTGTGATTCCATTTCACGCCTTGAATCAGGTTAAGACACAGTTGCCCTCTCAAGGTGTTGTCTTCCGGAACCTGACTCCAGTCGAACAAAAGGAATTGCCCCTTTTCCGTTTTTCCGTAATTATTCGGTTTAATATCAAAGACAATGGGGTCTTCATTGACTTCGCCGTGCCGCACAGCGTGTTCCAAGTGCTGTTTATAAAGAGCGAGTGGCACTTCCGAGGAAGGGGTCAGTTTTTCTTGACGGATGATCCCGATCTGATACTCAGTCTGAGCCAACGGGAATTTTTTCTTTTGAAGGTACGTGTAGGTCCTTTGGTGGTCCTTAAAAAAGGCGGTTGCCCATAGTTCGTCTTTCGCCAGATCCATCTTCAAAATTTTAAACACGAAATTCGGATCATCTGAGATCTTGAACACATCAACAGAAGAACCGTCCGTTTCTAGTCTCTCAACCCCATAGGTCTTTTCTCCAAATATGAGCGTTCCCTTTTTGGCGCTTTCATGAATCTTTTCAAAGGCATTAAGAGGGCGGCTCCGCTTAGCGGGAGACGGTCTGGCTGGTGTCGGTGGCGGCTTCTTGCTAAATGGATGTGGCGAAGCCTCAGGAGGAGGCGTCCCGTCATATTCTCGCTTTGTTCCCGTAAGCGGTAATCCCGATATTCCACTCATTGCTGACATATTTACCTAAAATTTTAATTTAATGAGATTATTATATTTAAAATAACTATTTTAATCAATAAAATTACAAGGAAACAACCAAATAGAAGGGCTTAGAATAGCCAAAGCGCGCCCGCAGGAGGGTATTGAGGTGCTGTTCCGCTTCAATGAAGAGAGCTTCCCGGGCCTCTTCTTCCAAGGGGGCCAGGGTCACGTTGATGGCGAGGCGCGAGCGGGCTCCTAATTCCACGTCATTGAGGGCGATCTGTTTTGGGAACTGCTCGGAGAGGGCATTTGCCACGGTTTGTCGAACGACTTTGAGGTCAGCCGCCACTCCCATCTGAATCACGAGATAGCGCCCCCGGTTCAGGGCATAAAAGCCCACGAGCAGGAGGAGCGATAGGGCGAAAAACCCCAGACCCACCAGCGTGCACTTTTCGAACTCGAGCGAGAAGAAATCGATCACCCGCACCCGACTTTCGGGCAAGTAGGGAAGGGCGACGAAGAAAAACCCCGCGATGAAAAAGGCAAAGACGACAAAGAGATGGAGGAGCGAAGCCAAAGCCTGTCGAGAGTTCACTAAAAGGCCTCTTCGAATTCAGCGGCTGGGGCGACAGGCGGTGTCTGCGGCAGGATTAAATCCTTGAAAATCACATGGACGGAAGAGACATGAAGGCCGGTCCATTTGCTGATCTCTTCGACGAGCTTTTCCTGAGTTTCCTCTGCTTTTTCGGGGATATTTACGCCATGCAGCACATTGATCTCAACGCGCACTTCGACGCAGTGTTTTTTCTGATCCTGAACGACATGGATCCCTTTGACCCGCTCGACTTCTCTGCCCAGCAAACTGTCGAATAGATTGCCCTCTAGCAGGCCGATTCCCTCGATCTTGGCCAGGCACTGCAAAGCAATCGCTTGAAAGACCCGCGTATCGATATCGCGAATGAAGACCGTTTCGGGGAGCTCGATCTCCCTCGCATCTATATTTTTTAGTTGGTCGTACATGCCCATCCTCCTAGAAGCACTCACTATATCTTGATGGAAATTTTTTCTCAAATCCCTTATCCTAGATTTATGGAAATATCTCCTCTGATTTGGGTCGGCGCTATCGCAATGGGAACCCTCTCTGCCTACTTGGCCCATCAACGGGGCAAGAGGCCGCTTCTTTGGTTTGTTCTGGGATTTCTCTTTGGAATTTTTGGACTGTTTGCGCTCTTCTTTACATCGAAGAAAAAATCAATTCCCTCTCCGACTCCAGCGCCTCTTCCCTCGATCCCGGGTCCGATCGACAAGCACTGGTATTATCTCGACACCACCCACCAGCAGCAAGGGCCGATGAGCCACTCGGCGCTCACCGCAGCCCTACACCAGGGGAAGCTTACGCCAGCCACTCTTGTCTGGCACGAAGATCTTCCCACCTGGCAACCGTTGCAGCAGATTTTAGGCTAAAGACTAGATCATTAGATACCCCCTTTCACCGGAGGTATCTAAATTTTGCTTACCAAGAGGCTTTGACGATGCCGGGGATTAAGCCCTGGCTAGCCATTTCGCGGAAGCAGAGGCGAGAGAGCTTGAATTTGCGGAGGAAGCCGCGAGAGCGACCGGTAAATTGGCACCGATTGCGAAGGCGAGTGGGGGAGGAGTTCTTCGGCATCTTGTTCAATGCGTCGACTGCAGCGAGTCTTTCCTCAATATTTTTGTTCATATCGAGAATGGTTCCCTTGAGAGATTTGCGCTTCTCCCAGTTATTCTTAACCATCCTTTCCCGTTTTTTCTGCCTAGCGACTTGCGATTTTTTTGCCATTGTTCCTCTTATTTCTTACGGGCAGGCCCTTTCTGGCGCTGCTTGCGGTTGGGGTCTTTCTTGTTAATCACGTATACACGTCCTTTGCGACGGACAATCTTGTCTCCCTTCGAGGGGTCAGCTTTAACAGAAGCTCTGACTTTCATGCGGTTTCCTCTCATTCAAAGGCTTCTTTTATACACATTCTGCTTTTTGAGTTCAAGCTTGAAGATTACTCCCCCACCGTGTATTCTCTAACTGAAATTTAATTTGTCATTGGATGAAACATCATGAAACGCACCTACCAACCCAGCAAACTCCGCCGCAAGAAAACGATCGGCTTCCGCGCCCGCATGAAAACCACCGGCGGACGCAAAGTGATCAACCGCCGCCGCCGCCAAGGGCGCAAAAAACTGGCCGCTTGAACTTCCCAAAGACCGTCCGCCTCCGCTCGCGGGGCGAATTCCAACGGGTCAATAGAGAGGGAAAACGGCTGGTCGGCAGATATTTATGCGTCGATTGCCGCCCCGCCACCCGCCTGAAGCTGGGAATCAGCGCCTCGGGCCGCTACGGGAATGCCCCCGAGCGCAACCGCTTTAAGCGACTGGTCCGCGAGGCCTTCCGACAAAACTATGGGGCTTTGCGCCTTCTTGAACTCAACGTGATCCCCCGCCAATGCGCCAAAAAGGCCACTTGCGCAGCGATCTCCGCCGAACTGATCCAGTTGCTGAAATGAAACTGAATGAACCCCAAGAAAAAGCCGTCCGGACGGTGCAGGGCCGGGTGCTAGTTCTGGCGGGAGCCGGGAGCGGCAAAACGCGAGTGATCGTCCACCGGATCGCCCACCTGATCCACGATCGGGGCGTCTCTCCTTCGTCAATTTTAGGTCTTACATTCACCAACAAGGCGGCCGCAGAGATGCGCCACCGGCTCGAACAAATGATCGGCGCAGCCTTAAGCAAGCAGGTCACGCTGGCGACCTTTCACAGCTTCTGCATGCAGGTGCTCCGCAAGGAGATCGAGCGGCTCGGCTATACGCGCGCATTCAGCCTCTATGACGAGCGGGATATCCAGCGGGTGGTCCAACAATTGACGCGCGATCTACTGGGGCATGAGGGAGAGCTCCCCTCACTGGCGCCGACGCGCGCGGCGCTGGCCGACGCGGCGCAGCAGGGCTTTTCCGCTGCAGAAGCATCTCAAGGGACCTGGCACGACTCTTTTTCAAAAGATCTCTATGTGCGCCTCCAATCGACGCTACGGGCCTACAATGCGGTGAGCTTCGACAGCTTGATCAGCTTGACGATCCAACTCTTTGAGGGGCATGCTGACGTCCTGGACCGTTACCAGGAGCGGTTCCGCTATTTGATGATCGACGAATACCAAGATACGAATCCCGCGCAGTTCCGCCTGGCGGAGCTTTTGGCGGCGAAATATCAGAACCTCTGCGTCGTCGGCGACGACGACCAATCGATTTACGGCTGGCGGGGCGCTGAGGTGAAAAACATCTTGCACTTCAAAGCGGACCACACGATCAAATTGGAGCAAAATTACCGCTCCACCTCGGTCATCCTCGAAGCGGCGAACGCGGTGATCCGCCACAATCAGAATCGGCACGACAAAAAACTGTGGAGCGCGGACCAGCAAGCTCGCCCGATCGAGGTGTTCCATGCGCCCACCGATGCGGAGGAAGCGCAGGCGGTGATCAACCGGCTGATCTTCCTGCGCGACAAAGGGCTCAAGTGGCGCGATATGGCGATCCTCTACCGCTCCAATGCGCTATCGAGGCAGTTTGAAGTGGCGCTGCTGCAGGCCTCGTGGCAAAAAGAGGGGAAGTGGATGCGGGGCATCCCCTACGAAGTGTTCGGAGGGCTCGAATTCGCCGAGAGGAGCGAGATCAAGGATCTGCTGGCCTATTTACGGGTGATCGCCAATCCACTCGATCAAGAGGCGCTTTTGCGGATCATCAACGTGCCACGCCGCGGCATCTCCGACACCTACTTGGATCAATTGACACAGACGAATCGCGCGGCCAACATCCCCCTTTGGCATCTGCTCGAAAAAGAGGAGAAAAAGGCGGTGCGCGCCTTTGTCGATCTGATGAAAGAGGGGCAAGCGCGCTTCGAAGATTCCCCTCTTTCCGAGGCGCTCACCTGGTTGATCGAAAAGATCCAGTATAAAAAGGCGATCGAAGAAGAGGTGAAGTCGGAGAAAATGAGGCAGTTCAAATGGGAAAACGTCCAAGAATGTGTCAATGCCCTGGCCCAAGAAGAGGGCTCTTTGCAGGACTTCATCGCCCATACCACGCTCAATCGCCAAGCCATGCACAGCCACTCGAAACAGACGCACGAAGACAAAGTTCACTTGATGACGCTTCATAGCGCAAAAGGACTCGAGTTTCCCGCCTGCTTCCTCGTCGGTCTAGAAGATGGGATTTTGCCCCATGAAAAGAGCATGGCTGAAACGGGACTGGAAGAGGAGCGACGCCTTTTCTACGTCGGCATCACCCGGGCGCAAACGCACCTCACTCTCAGTATGGCTCGCTCCCGCATGCGCATGGGGAAAACGCACCCCACCAACCCCTCCCGCTTTCTCTATGAGATCCCCAAAAACCTCTTCAAAGTGGCGGATCACAAGTTTTTCTCATGAACACCGTCATCTTGCGCCATCGGCGCGAAAATCTTAAAAAGTGCTCGCTGACCGGGCTGGAAAAGCATCCGCTCCTCATCTTCCACACCTATCCGACCGACTGCCTGCCCGATTATTCTTCCTTTCTGCTCCTCAAGGTCGGCGCTCCTCCGCTCACTGCAGCCGATGGCGAACGGGGACTCTTTCTCATCGATGGGACATGGCGGCTCGCCCAAATTATGGAGAAGCAACTCCCCTGGAAACTCGAAGCGCGCAGCCTCCCCGCAGGGTACCGGACCGCCTATCCCCGCAAACAGACCGAGTGCCCCGATCCCGAAGCGGGCCTCTCTTCTCGGGAAGCCCTCTTCATCGCTCACTTCCTTCTGGGACGCCCGACAGAAAAACTCCTCGACGGTTACTACTGGAAAGAGGCATTCTTAGCCAAGAACGGATGGAAATGATTTTTTTCTGGCTCGAACAAATCAACGCTTTCATTTGGGGGTATATCGCCTTCCTCTTGATCTTTGGCCTCGGCGCCTATTTTTCGATCCGCTCCCGCTTTTTCCAAGTGCGCCGCTTTGGCGCCATCTTTGGCTCTTTCCTCTCCGCCTTCACCGAAAAGCAGACGGGCCGCGGCATCCACCCGATCAAAGTGTTCTTTGCCGCCATCGGAGGGTGCATCGGCATCGGCAATATCGTCGGCATCGTGACAGCCGTCCAAATCGGCGGCCCGGGCGCCCTGTTCTGGGCTTGGATCGGCGGCTTAGCCGGGATGGTGATCCAATATGCGGAGGTTTATCTCGGCCTGCGCCATCGCGTGAAGAATCAACAAGGGAGCTATGACGGCGGGCCCATGTATTTTCTTCCCCTCGCTTACAAATCGCGCTGGATTGCCCCTGTCGTCTGCTTTCTCCTCTGCATCTATGGCGTTGAGATTTTCATGTTCAATGTGATGGCCGACAGCATCTCTGTGAATTGGCAGCTCAACCAAGTTCTCGTAGTCGCTCTCCTCATGATCGCGATTCTCATCGTCGACACCGGCGGGATTCAGCGGGTCGGCGAGGTATGCACCGGGCTCATTCCCCTCTTCATCGTCCTCTACGTAGGTATGGCTCTCTGGGTCATTGGCCAGCATGCCTCTCAAATCCCCTCTCTTCTCAGCGCCGTCATCGAAGGAGCCTTCACTCCGCAAGCGGCGAAAGGCGGTTTCGCCGGCAGCACCGTCCTACTCACTCTCTCGATGGGCCTTTCGCGCGGCGCCTATTCGGGCGACATCGGCGTCGGCTATACCTCGGTCATCTATGCCGAGAGCCGCACCGACAAGATCGGGAAGCAATCTTCGCTCGCCATCATCGGCATTTTTCTCGACACCTTCGTGATCTGCTCGCTCAGTATCTTCGTTGTTCTCGCTACCGGCCAGTGGCATACCGGCATGGCTGTCACCCTCATGGTCCAAGAATCGCTCGCCGAATTCTTCCCCTACATGCACATCTTCATGCCCACGTTTCTCTTTCTGCTTGGCTTTACGACCATCCTCGCCTACTTCGTCGTGGGCGTCAAATGCGCCAAATTCATCTCTCCTAAATGGGGGCCTCTCGCCTACTATCTCTACGCCTGCATCATGCTCCCCACCTTTGCCTTCGTCGAAGCGAATCAAGCCTTTGTGATCATGTCCCTCTCCGGCGCCTGCCTCCTCATCCTCAACCTCATCGGCATCATCATCCTCCGCAAAGAGATCCGCTTTAACCTCGATTAGAGATGGATCGTTTGGGCTTCGTCGAGAGGAGCCCCTTCTTCTAACCGCGATGCGTTTTGCAATTCTCTTTCTAAATCGCGTTTGATTTGAGTTATGGCAGAATCATTTTCGCCCTCTCGGCTATACATTACACAGGCAATCCCGATGGGAGACAGACCGCAAACAAGAGATTTTATAGCCCCGGCCAGCGTCGCGAAAGCACAGCAAACGGCTATAGCAATAGTGACACAGCCCACATCTTTATGTAGTTTTCCTCGTTCAGTGATTTGCTTATACTTCCGCGCTTGGTCGCGAACGACCCCTTCCGCTCTATAAGTTCGGCCTTCGGATTCAACATATACTGCTGGTTGCACATTCGATACTGACATTCAAAACTCCAATGAAAGGCATCTATTTAAAACGATCGGTTGGATTTCGAGAAACGAAAAAATTTCTTTAAAATATTTTACTAAAACCTTTATGCTATGCCCCTCAAAAGTGAGGTGTATGTCCGTTCCTGTATCTAGATCACCCTTAGCGCGCGAAACAATCGAAGAGCGGCGAGCGCGCGTTCAAGCGCGTCAGATCTTGTATAATCGACCACCCGCAGCTGCCCGATCCCACAGCTCAAATTCTTCCCCGTTGCAACAACGGGTAGATCAGGCCTCAAAGAAGATAATGGCCGAATCGAAACAGGCATTGCATCGGCGCACCGTCTCTGAGGGGAATGTTTTAAAGCCAAGATCTCCGAAGTCGCAGGCTGAGTGGTTGTATGATATGGATCAAAGCGGATCGCGTTCGAAATTGCGCGCAAGGAAGAGAAGTCAAACTCCCGTCGCTGAACATAAAGTAGATAGTTCCAGAAGACATTTCCGCAACGATACCCAATTCCCGATTCTATCGCGTGCCGACGATCTAGATATGACTCGATCAGACCTCACTCCATCTGGCGAACGGAGGCCGTCTGACACGATCCTGGTAGAAGGCAATCCCTTCGATTTTACAGAGGTCTCTCTCGATACAAAAGAACATTATCTCGAGAACGCAGAGGCTTCTCCTCGACTTCCCCCTAACCCCCAACCCGCCGTCGAAGACACCCCATTAAAACATACCCCTCATCACCGCTATGACCGAGAGGACAGTATGTCTATTGGTTTAGTGGATTACACTGAGGAGGGTCCCTCTCGGAAGCCCTCCCTACGAGAAAAATTCTTCAATTGGTGCCGCTGCTGGCCCTGCCATCACAAGTGAGCGCAGCAACTGCCCTGTAATCTTCCCAGCCGTCCCTTTTCAACCTCGCGGGTGTAGCACCGGTAACAGGTCGGAAAATACTTCTCCTCACCTACCAAATCCACCCACGGCCCATCACACGTAGCCATCCCATAGACG
>CAYNWC010000019.1:0-12276 GCA_964400805.1 uncultured bacterium
CCATCACCTCGGAACTCGCGCGGGACACCGCCTGCGCCAAGGAGGAATCGGCGCGCCCGCGGAAGGCGGGTTCGCCTCCTAAGAGCGCTACGTCTATTTTCATGCCAGGGACGACGTGCTTTTTAAGAAAGGCGGCGATCTGCTGGCCTAATTTGTGAGGATCCTGATCGGGAACCAGGCGCGCGGAGATTTTCGCGCTCGCCTGCGCCGGAATGACCGTCTTAAGTCCCGGCCCAACGTAACCGCCGCCGATCCCATTGATTTCCAATGTCGGCAAGAAGCAGTTGTTCTCTGCTAAACTCCGCCCCTGCTCTCCGCCAATCGCTTCGATCGCAAAATCCTTCGCTAAAATCTCTTTGGTGAATCGGTAGGCGAATTGACTCTGCTCTGCCTCGCTCGTCTTGACGACATCGTCGTAAAAGCCAGGAATCGCCACGCGTCCCTTCTCATCCCACATCTTCGAGAGCAGTTGAACCAGCGCCTTGTTCGGATTATAGGCCAGGCCGCCGAGAATGCCCGAATGGAGATCCCCTTTCGAGCCAGTGAGCGTCACTTCGAACGCGAGCAGACCCCTACCGCCCAGCGTCACGCTCGGCGTCTTCCGATCATACTGATCGAAATCGATCACCAAAAGCGCGTCCGCCTTCAATTTCTCTTTCAATCGCGGCAAGGCTTTCGACAGTCCCACGCTCGATGACTCCTCTTCCCCTTCGATACAGAATTTGAGATTAATGGGCAACGTGCGTCCTAATTCTCTCCACGCTCGCATTGCCAACATGCCATAATAAATCTGCCCCTTGTCGTCCACCGCCCCGCGCGCAAACACCTTGCCGTCCCGCTCCGTCGGCTCAAAAGGAGGACTCTCCCACAGCTCCAGCGGATCGACCGGTTGCACATCGTAATGGCCATAGACCAACAAAGTGGGAGCGCCCGGCCCCGCTTCCAAATGCTCCGAATAAACCAGCGGATAGCCTTCCGTTTCGATCAACTCCGCTTTTTCTCCAAGGTAATCGCGAACCCATGCAGCGCACGCTCTCACCTCTTTGGCAAAGGCAGGGTCGGTGCTGATCGATTTAAAGCGCAAAAAGCGGAAATAGTCGTCGCGGACGTCCGAGCGATGCTCTTCGATCCACTGTTTCCATTTAGCTAGAGATGACATGAGGCCGATAATAAGAAATCAGAAAGAGAAAGTCACTTAGATTCTCTGCGATTCGCGCGTCCATCGAAGACTTGACTCGCATTTTCCACCAGAAAGGCCGCCAGGCTTTCGTCTCCGTCGTAGTTGAGTTCCACTTCCATCTTCCCCTCTGCATTCGGCTCGCTGCAGGTGATCAAAACATAGCAGGCGCAATTGGTATTGATGGCTTTTTTGATCTCTTTTTCCGCCTTGACGACTTTGCCCATCCAAAATTCTCTTTGTCAAATACTTCTGAAATTTTTTACGATATTTCTCCGAATAGATGACAGAAAGGAAATTTTCCTGCAATCGAAATTCCAACATCGAGTAAAATAGCCCTACTAAATCATGAGGAACCTATGCAAATGGCCAAACGAATCATTCTCTTCTTGGTTCTGAACTTCCTGGTCGTATTGATGATCTCGTTCGTTCTGAACTTGCTGAATGTCCGTCCCTACATTCAATCCTATGGGATCGACTATCGATCGCTGCTGATCTTTTGCTTTATTTGGGGCATGGGGGGCGCTTTCATTTCGCTCGCTCTTTCCCGGACGATGGCGAAGTGGATGATGGGCGTGAAGGTGATCGACCCGCACACTGCCGATCCCGAGCAGCGCCATCTTCTCGACGTCGTCCATCGCCTCGCCCGCAAAGCCGATCTGCCCCAAATGCCCGAAGTGGGCATCTATCGCTCCAACGAGGTGAATGCCTTTGCCACCGGCCCCACCCGCAGCCGCGCCCTCGTCGCCGTCTCCACGGGCCTCCTCAGCCGCATGAAAGAGACCGAGATCGAAGGAGTCATCGGCCATGAGATCTCCCACGTCGCCAACGGCGATATGGTGACCATGACGCTCCTGCAAGGCGTCGTCAACGCCTTCGTCATGTTCCTCGCCCGCGTCCTCGCCTCCGTCGTCTCTGGCTTTGGCCGCAACCGCCAGCAAGGAAGCCCGATGAGCTACATTCTCTTTGTCTATCTTTTTGAAGTGATTTTCATGATCCTCGGTTCCATCGTCGTTGCGACCTACTCCCGCTATCGCGAATTCCGCGCCGACGCCGGGGGCGCCCGCCTCGCCGGCAAGGAGGCGATGATCTCGTCGCTCCAAACCCTCCGCGTGCTCCAAGAGATCCGCGATCCCCGCGAAAGCCCCGCCATGGCCGCCTTCAAAATCTCCCACCAAGGACGCAAAGGGCTCCTCCGCCTCTTTGCGAGCCATCCGCCCCTCGAAGAGCGGATCGAAAGACTGCAGAGGAGAGAGGCAAGGCCACATGCTTAAATTTAAATGGAGGAAACAATGACAAGCGCAATCAATTCGAGTGTTCCAAGCACTGACGAATGTCCTCTCGTATCACCTATTTCTGAATGGTGCGGTTCAACCCTCATATGGAAGACAAACCTTGGCGACAACGGGCTGATGCCCCCTACTTATAGCGTAGGAGGTGTAGACTGCCAAATTCCTGTTTCAGAACAGATCTCTTCGAGCGATCCTGATTACCGAAACCCAAATGTAGAGTTAGTTGTTGGTCAACGGGTCTATGGCCTCCTAACAGGAACGTTGGACATGTATCGTCCGGCTGTTGTGATCCGGAAATATAGCCCACAACAAATTGCTGAGAACCCCCTTCGCGGTATGCAAGAAAGCGCACTCATGAGAGGGTGTTTCTATGCGAGTGCCGTATGGGGTAAATATATGAATGCAGAGCATGCACCGCCTCCAAATAGACCCTTGGAGGCCCTAAACTATTCTGCTTATGGGCTACAAAAAATCAACAATACGTGGGTGAATCCAAATCGACCGATGGCTCTAAAGATGGCGGAAGAACGGTTTCAGGAAAAGGGGAGTTGCAGCGTCCAATAACTATGTCTATACAAAGTATCCATACAAACAGAGAGCCCTATATTCATCCTTTGCCAGAGGAAAAGATGCAAAGAGGAGCGATCCTCTCTAACAAGGTCTTCTATGCGACCTGTGTGGCGGGGATCTTCGCCCTCGGCATCGGCGCCCTCCTCGGCAATGAGGTCATGATGGGAGTAGGAGGGGTTTTTCTTTTCTCTCCTTACGTAACGCCAAAATTTTGGATTCAGCGAGGAGACCGCTGGTAACCAGGCTGCGAAACGCAGCAAGAGGGAACGATCTTTCTTCTCCTATCTCGGTGTCCTCGGTGGTGAATTTTAGAAGTGGCCTGTCTATCAGATAGGCTATTACATACAACAGTGGATCAGGCGGGCTACTGTTTTTAAGGTGGGATTTTTATTCCGCAGACTATGATAGATGGTCGACCGAGGGATTTCCTCTTCTTTAGATAGGTGAGATTTATTGAGAGCACTCACGTGGATGGCGATGATCTCAGCGGCTCCTTCTGGATCATTATTCCTCAAACATTCCCAAAAGGCTTGAGCAACGAGTCTTTCATCTGTCAGAGTCTTAAGAGGATTATGAGTGGGGAGATGCACGCCCCTCTTAAGGCGATATGTCTTCTTCGGCATACCTTTTGAAGATTCTTTTGGCCGCCTTGATGTCTTTGTCTTGCCCATTCTTATTTCCTCCTAAGAGTAACAAAATGTCCTGTTTTGCCAGATAGCCGTAGTATACTCTTCTTCCGCTTTTCCATTTCAATTCCCAGACACCGCTCGATAAATCTTTGTGTTCTCCAAAGTGTGCATCTTGTGCCATATGCAACAACCGTTCATCAACCTGAAATTTGGATTTCAAGGGCTGCTCTTTATACCAGTCCTCGAATTCGGGGGTTTTGAACAGTTTATACACGGTCTTTGAAATTTTCTCTTACTGTACAGTATATTAGACATTTTGTAAACAGCCTATAGAAGCCACCGATTCTTTAGCACATTGCGGTATAAAAGGTATTTTCTTTTTATCGTCTCCTCCTCTCTGCTATAATCCCGGCCCATGAAAACGGTCGTGGTAGGCATGTCAGGAGGGGTCGATTCTTCGGTCTCCGCGCTTCTTTTGAAGGAGGCGGGGTATCGGGTCATCGGCCTATTCATGAAGAATTGGGAGGAGGAGGGCCCCTGCCGGGCGACCCAGGAGTATGAGGATGTCGTTCGCGTCTGCGAGAGACTCGCGATTCCCTACTACAGCGTCAATTTCGTCGAGGAATACCGCGATGCGGTCTTTGCCCAATTCCTGGCCGACTATCGAGCGGGCTTGACCCCCAATCCCGATGTCCTGTGCAACCGGGAGATCAAATTCAAAGTTTTCCTTGAAAAAGCCATGGACCTGGGAGCCGACTTCTTGGCAACGGGCCACTATTGCCAATTGGATAGTGAGGGAAGGTTGCTGAAGGGCGCCGATCCCGATAAGGACCAAAGTTATTTCTTACACGCGGTGAAGCAGGAGGCATTTAAAAAAGTGCTCTTTCCTGTCGGCCATCTGTGCAAAAAAGAGGTGCGGGCGCTCGCTAGAGAGCATGATCTACCGACGGCAGAAAAGAAGGATAGCACGGGCATTTGCTTCATCGGCAAACGGGACTTTAAGCCCTTTCTCTCGCAATATATAGCCTTCCAACCGGGGAACTTTGAAACGCTTGATGGCCAGGTGGTGGGTCAACACGACGGAACGGCGTTCTACACGCTGGGCCAGCGGAAAGGGATGGGACTGGGCGGCGAGGGAGATGCCTGGTTTGTGGTGGGCAAAGATCTAGCCCGCAATGTAGTTTTTGTCGAGCGGGGCGCCAATCACCCGGCCCTCTTTAAGAGCACGCTCCAGACAAAGGAACTGACCTGGATTGCGGAATCGCCGACTCACTTCCCCTATCGCTGCGCGGCCAAGATCCGCTACCGCCAGAAGGAAGAAGCCTGTACTTTGCATGAGTCGGGCCTGGTGGAGTTCGACGCTCCGCAAAGGGCCATCACACCGGGTCAATCGATCGTCTTTTATCAAGGAGAGGTCTGCCTCGGCGGTGGAATCATCCAATCTGAATGAGGGAGTCGAGCAGCTGCTTGGCGGGGACAGGCGTGTCGCGCTCGAGGAAGAAGACCTCATGCGGATGGATCGCTTGGCATAGATTGCGCAGGCTTTCTGTTTGAAGGATGATGTAATCGACTTCTTGTAGAGAGCAGAGAAGATGGATGAACTCATCGTCTGGATGGGACTCTCGCACGTAGATGATCAACTCTTCCCCTTCCCGACCGGAGAGTTGCCGGATCGTGCGGAAGAGAGCGGAGGTCATCGATTGCCCCTTCTCTAGAACAAGGAGCGAGTAGCGCTTATTCCGAAGAACTTGATGGAGCGCGTAGGTATGGCTCTCATCGAAGATCTTGGTATCTGAGTCATATTCGAGGAGACGCTCCGCCAGTTCAGAAAGAGTGATCTGAACGCAGCCGAGCCGCTCGATCGAAAGGCCTGCAGCGAGATTAGCGAGTTGAGCCGCTTGATGGATATTGAGTCCATTCGCCAGCCCAAGGCATATCGTTGCCAAGACCGTGTCGCCTGCGCCCGTCACATCCTTCACTTCTTTCGAGCGAACGGGAAAATCGGAGCGCTTGCCATTTTCAAAAAGAGAGATGCCCGCCTCCGAGCGGGTGATGAAAAGAACTTCCGCTAAGGAGAGGAGTTGGTGGGCCACCTCATCGAGAGAGGCGCTGGAAGGGAGTTTGGCCGCCGCGTAGGCTTCAGAGAGGTTGGGTTTGAGGACGGTGGCGCCTTTATATTTTGTGAAGTCGCTTCCTTTCGGATCGACGATGGTGGGAACGTGGGCTTCTTTCGCGATCTCTAAACAGGCAGAGATGAGACGCTGCGTGAGGAATCCCTTCCCATAATCGGAGAGGGCGACGATCTGCACTTGAGGGATGAGTTGTTTGAGCTGTTCGATCACTTTTTCTTCCAACTCGGAAGAGAGAGAAACAATCGTCTCAAAATCGATCCGCAGCAACTGTTGGCTATGGGCGATGAGCCGATTTTTCACCGGTGTTTGATAGTGGGGCTCGGCAAAAAGTGTGGATGTCTGAGCGCACTGCAGTTGTTTTTTAAGCTCTGTCCCTGCCGCATCGGGGCCGATCCGCCCCACAGCCCACACAGTGGCTCCGAGGCTCGCTAAATTGAGGACGACGTTGCCAGCGCCTCCTGGGCGAGACTCTTGCTTCGTCACTTCCATGATGGGCACAGGCGCTTCGGGAGAAATGCGCTTCACCGTTCCCGTCGTGTACGTGTCGAGGAGAAAATCGCCCAGCACGAGAGCGCGAAAGGGTTGGAAATGACTGAATGTTCTCGCTAATTTTACCATCGGGCGCTTCTCACCAGATATTCCCGCACATACTCTCCGACTGCCGCATCGATGGGCGTCTGAAGGATATGCTTGGGATCCGAAGAGAAGATCTTATGGAATTTACCCATCGCAGCGCAAGTATAATTCTGATATTGGCGACTTAATTCAGGAGGCATGTCGATGTAAGCGATGTTCGCCCGCTTTTGCAGCGCTTGAAAGAGCGCATCGGCAAGTCGATTCCACGTCGTCGGTTTTCCTTGACCGATGTTGTAGATGCCGCAGACGTGCCGATATTTCGGTTCGAGGAGCGCACACGTCATCCGCACCGCATCTTTCACATAGATGAAATCGCGCAGCTGACCGCCATGCGGATATTGTTCATCGTTGGACTTATAGAGATGGATGACCCCTTCATCTTGCGCTTTTTGCATCATTTTCAAGACCATCGAGGCCATGCGCCCCTTATGATATTCATTCGGGCCAAAGACGTTGAAGTATTTCAGTCCGACGACCCGACCAAGAACGCCCTCCCGCTTCATCCATAGATCGGCCAACTGCTTGGAGAAGGCGTAGGGGTTCAGAGGGCGGAGCTGTTCGAGCTGTGTTTCGTCATCGTCGAAGCCAAGCGCGCCATCTCCATATGTAGCCGCTGAAGAAGCATAGATGAACCGTTTTTCATGCTTGAGCGCCCACTCAGCTAACCGCACCGTGAAGCGAAAGTTATTCTCCATCAAGTAGTCGACATTCGTCTCGACCGTATCGGAGCAAGCGCCCAGGTGGATCACCGCATCGATCGCCTCTTCTTTGCCGACCAGCCAATCGAAGATTTGGTAGCGGGAGATTAGATCGACGAACTGTTTGCCGACCAGGTTTTTCCACTTGTCATCTTGCTTTAGATCGTCGACGAGCAGGAGATTCGAATGGCCGAGATCATTCAAGTGGCGCACGGCGCCTGAGCCGATCATGCCCGCCGCGCCCGTGATGAGGATAAGAGGTTGTTTTTGCATAGGAGGAATGATGTTAGCAGAATGGGGGGACTGTTTGCAAAGGTCATGAGCGGCTTGTTAACAAACCGCTTCCTTAGGGGAAAAAGAGGTCTCTTCGCAATTGCTTAAAAAGAACTGTTCGCTTAGAGTTTCCCCTCTTTTAAACCAGGAGAGAGACCATGTCGATTAACCACGGCCTTAGACGCCCTGAGAGAACATGGGTTTTTCCCATTGCTGCCAACGATATGGGAAGGGTATTTCCAGAACCAGAGAAGAAAAGAATATCTCTTCTATTTGTAGATGCAGTAAAACGAAATGTTTTTTTTACACAATACTCATCATTTGGCGACAAGTATACCCTTGCCAAAGATGATGTGAATGTCTCTCGACTGATTATCCCCTTGCCAACGAATGACCGTACAGAAGTCGTTGCAGCGCTAGACGCTCTATACTCTGCTATGCCAGGACGTACCGATGCAAATAGCTATCGTTTTAGTTATCAATACTGAAAACCAGGAGATAGAATATGGCAAATGTAACTTCAGTCACCGACAAAACGACAACGACATGGGACTTTCCGGTTTATTTCGGCAAAATAGACATCGTCCCAGAGCCAACTTTAAAGAAAATCACTCTGATATTTCAAACGACAACAACGAAACAACAATTTTTAGAAAAATACCGTTCGTTTGAGGATCCTGAGGGACAGAAATACTCTGTTTCTGAAAGCGCTAATCTATTTCAACTAAACATCCCGTTGAGACCGTGCGATGAGAAGCCGGTCACTGCAGCGCTGACCGCTCTATGCTACACTATGCACAGAGAAAACTACGAGTTTACTTACTCAGAGTGATCTGAAAGGGAAAAACCGGACCCCATCGATGGCTGCTGGAGTCCCTTTTAAGCAAACAAAGGCAGTGCCGCTGCCGGTCATCGTCACTTGTTCAAAACTCCTTCGCAAGACATCGCGAAGGGTCAATAATCGAGGTTCCAGCCGAAAGGCGGGGACTTCCAAATCATTAAAGAAAGAAAGTGTTCTCAGGGCTTCGCGCGGATCGCGCAGCGGCAGCTCTTCGATGCGGGTATGTTGGTAGACCAAAGGCGTGGAGAGGCCATAGGTGGGTTTGGCGATCCAGCCGCTGAGCGGTTCGGGAAGAGTGAAGGGCTCGAGGATTTCTCCACGGCCGGTGCAGTAGGCGGTTCCTGAGGAGAAGAAGAAGGGCACATCGGAGCCGAGGAGGGCGCCCATCTCGAGGAGTTGAGAGTGGGTGGCGGGGCGGCCGGCGAGTTCGTTGAGGGCTGAGAGAGTGGTCGCAGCATTGCTGCTGCCGCCGCCGAGGCCAGCTTCAACGGGGATATTCTTCTCTATATGGATCGCCATTGGTGGGATGGGAAATCGGCTTCGAAAGAGGGCTAAGGCTTTAGCGACGAGGTTGGTGGCGTTGGTTGGAATGGAGGGATCGGTGCAGGTGAGGGCGTCTTGTTCGGCCCAGTTGAAAAACAGGCGATCGCATAGGTCGATCGCCTGAAACAAAGAAGCAATATCGTGATAGCCATCGGGCCGCTTGCGCAGGACCCGAAAGAAGAGATTGACCTTCGCAGGCGAAGATCTACTCAGCAGCCTATTCAGCAGACTTTTCTTCTGCTTTCTCTTCGACGGGAAGAGGAGCGGTAACCGCTTCGATTCCAGCGACATTCACGCCTTCGGGAATGATATTCAAGTGGCACGTTATGGTGACTCCCTCTTTGAGTTTGAGAGAGATTTTGTGCATGCCAGTTTCCTTGATCGGTTTGTTCACCTGTACAGATTTTTTCTCGACAGGGATTCCCTTCTCTTGAAAGAGTTGGGCAATATCCGCTGCAGAGACAGAACCATACATGTGCCCCTCGGGGTCAACTTTCACGCGGGTTTCGAGAGAAGCTGCCTCAATGCGAATAGCCAGCTCTTCTGACTCTCTTCGGTCGATGACCGCTTGTTTCGCCCGTTCAGCGCGCAGACTCTCCTGCTTGCGGAGGGTGTTGGGGCTCGCAACAATGGCCAGCCCTTGGGGAAGGAGGAAATTGCGGATGTAGCCAGCCTTGGCCGATACGATTTCTCCTTTTTTACCGAGCGCTTCCACGTCTTCGAGTAATAACAATTGTCGTTTCATGGTTCGCTCCTCTTATTCTTCCGCCACAAAAGGCAGCAGCGCCATATGACGGGCCTGCTTGATCGCCTTCTTGAGGACTTTTTGATAATAGTAAGACACGCCAGTGATGCGGCGGGGTAAAATCTTGCCGCGCTCAGTGACGAACTGCTTCAGCGTTTCGAGATCTTTGTAGTCGATCGTTTCGACCTTCGAAGCGACAAAGGGACACGCCTTTTTCTTCTTGGCGAAGGGAGTGTCGTTATTTTGCATCGTGTTTTGATTTTGGGACTGTGGTTCCCGCCTTCTTGTATTGAAAGACATGATTAACCTTGCGTTTTGAGGGGTTTGAATTCGAGAGTCTCGAGAACCTTCTCGGTCCGCATGGTCATGAAGCGGATGAGATCTTCATGAAGGTGGTACTCTTTCCACAGCTCACCAATCGTTTGCGTCGGCGCAGTGAAATAGAGAACATAATAGTAGCCTTCGCGCTTGCCGTCGATATCATAGGCTAGCTTGCGGCGCCCTTGTTCGTGGATCTTATGGATCTCTCCCCCTTTCTGGGTGATCCCTTCGGTGATCTTGTCAAAGGCCTTCTTGCGGGAGTCATCGCTGAGTGTCGCACTCAGGATATACATCCCCTCATAGAGCCCTTTTCGCTCTTTCTTATTCATCTTTATCTCCAATGCTCGGAGTCGATGAATCGCCTTTTGGATTGGCAAAATTCATCGCACTGGTTAATCCTTTGTCCAGCCAAATTTCAACGGCTTGGACGGCTCGTTCCAGAACGTCTGGAACGAGCTTTTCTTCCTCTGCAGAGAAACGGCCCAGCACATGGCTGGACAAGTCTCCCTGCTCTCGATCGCCGACGCCGATCCGGAGTCGGGCGTATCGATTGGTCTGCAAACACGCCTCAATGCTCTTGAGGCCATTATGGCCTCCCGAGCCGCTATTGATGCGCAGGCGCAGCTGTCCCAGTGGAAGGGCCACATCATCTACCAAGACGATGAGGCGGGACAGGTCAATCTGCCAGTAACGCAAAACCTGCGCTACGGCCTCGCCGCTGAGATTCATAAACGTCAGCGGCTTCAATAAAATCACGGGATCGGCGCCGATGTGTCCTTCGGCAATCTCCCCGCTAAACTCGCGTCGCTTTTTAAGCGTCAGCCCCTGTTTTTGGGCCAGCTTATCCACGGTCATAAAGCCAATATTGTGGCGCGTCCGGTCATACGATTTGCCCGGATTCCCTAAACCGACAATGAGAGCTTTTGGAATCACCCGTTATGCCGCACCCGCTTTCTTGCCGATGATGACGAGCACTTCACTCATTTTCGCCAACGGGCGAACATTAGAAGGGATCTCGAGATCGGCCAACGTTTTCGACTGCCCGAGATTGAGATCTTTCACATCGATCGTCAGTTCTTGCGGGATATGTTTTGGCAGGCAAGAGACCTGGATACTTCGGATCACCTGACGGATGAAGCCGCCCAGTTTCACGCCTACGCAATCGGCCACGCCAACCAGCTGGATCGGCACGTTCACTGTGACGAGTTGATCCTCTGTCACCAGAGCAAAGTCGATATGCAACAGTTGATAGGTCGCCACGTGGTATTGGACGTCTTTGATGATCGCTCTGTATT
Source organism: uncultured bacterium (assembly GCA_964400805.1). GTDB lineage: Bacteria > Chlamydiota > Chlamydiia > Chlamydiales > SM23-39 > REEB52. The sequence goes on from CAYNWC010000019.1 coordinate 11,153, forward strand.
TCTTCGACCCTTCGTGCAACTCGAAAATCGTCGTTGCTAGAAGACCTGGCTTCATCGTGCGGAGGATCGCTTCCATTTCCTCGCCTTTAACACTCACCGGAGTTCCAGCTTCTTTATAGCCATATAGGATCGCAGGGATGTTTCCCTCGCGACGGAGCTTGTTCGTCTCCCCTCTTTTTCCACCGGTTCTCTTTTGTACTGACAGTTTCATACTTCCTCATTTATCTATTTGCTGAGATCACACATTCGATCGCCTCGGCGAGCAAGGGAGCGATGGAAATCACTTTCGCTGGACTCTTTTTGAGCGGAGGAACCGAATTCGTGGTGAATAACTGGTCGATTCCTGCGAGTTTAACCCCGCCCATCAATAAGCCATGGGTCACTACAGCAAAGACGCGTTTTGCGCCTTCTTTTTTACATACTTTCGCGGCCATCGACAACGTGATTCCCGTCGTGCACATATCGTCGACCAGGATCACTTCTTTGCCTTTGACATTGCCGATCAGAGCGTTTCGCTCACTCACCCGTCTCTTATCGACGATCGCGAAGTCTACTTCTAATCCTTCTGCAAACTTTCTCGCCCTGCGGCTACTCCCCACATCGGGAGCCACCACAACGGCATTTTCTAACTTCAACTCTTTCAGCGCCGGCATTAGCAGCGGCCGCGCATACAAATGGTCGACGGGGATATCGAAAAATCCCTGGATCTGCTCCGTGTGCAAATCCATCGTCAAGACTCGCGTCACTCCCGCCCTTTCGAGTAGGTTAGCCACCAACCGCGCCGTAATCGGCACGCATCCCTTTTCTTTCCGATCCTGCCGCGCGTAGGCGTAGTAGGGCATCACGGCCACTACGCTGCGGGCCGAAGCGCGCTTCAGCGCGTCGACCAAAATGAGCAGTTCCATCAAAAAGTGGTTGGGACGGCGCGCGGGCGATTGTATCACAAACGCGTCTTTGCCCCTCACATTTTCGAGGATTTGGACCCCGATTTCCCCATCGGGAAACCGTTCGATCGCAACCTGCCCCAATTCCGTCCCCATACACCGGGCCACCTCGTGGGCTAGCTCCGGGTGAGAAGATCCAGAAAAAAGCATTTGGGGCGGAAGGATTCGAACCTCCGCATG
>CAYNWC010000020.1:0-6616 GCA_964400805.1 uncultured bacterium
AAACCCCAAATCAATACTTTTTTTCGGCCGATCCAGTCGGAGAGATCTCCTAAAATGGGGGAGCCGATCACCTCACCTATAGGGAATGCCGCATAGGCGACTCCGAGGGCGACCTGAGGATCCCAAACCATGTTGAGGAACGGAGTGGTGTCAGAGGTGATGTAGACCGCTAAAAAGGCAATGGCCGCGCCCCAACTAAAATAATCTGCAAAGTAAGCTAAGTAGAGAGTGATGAGAGAGCGCTTTTGACCTTTTAGCATGCAGCCATTTATCTAAAGAAGAATAAGATTAGATTCATGCCGATATTTAAAAAAGAGGTTTTTTCAGTTTTTTAAAAAGGTGCCGTAAGACCCAATCAGATCCTCCGCTTTTTTAAAATTGGCCTTTTTCAGCTCCTCATAAATTTGAAGTCCTTTTGCATTCAGTCCCTGCTTGAAATAGAGGGTCCCTAGGCGGTAAAGAATTTCCTTGTCTTGGGCGCGGAGTTTGAGCAGAGTTTCTACCTCGCGGGTCTCCTCTTCGGGCATGCCGAGATCGCGGTAGCCCACGGCGAGTTGTTCATGGACCCAGGGATCGTTCGGCGCGTAGTGGTTCAGGATGTAGAACTCTTCCATGGCCAATTGAGCGGTGGTCCGATATTTCTCTTCAGTTTCTTGCGTATGATAAATTTTTGAGAGAGCGACGTAGGTATTGGCTAGAGAGGCGTGCACTTCGAGATCGGTCGGCGTGACGCGAATCTGCTTCAGATGTTCATCGACAGCTGCCTGAAGAAGGAGGAGCTTCATCTTAAAGACATCCTCTCCGTAGCAATAGGCGGAAAAACGGGAGATCATCTTGGAAAAGGGGAAGAGAATTTTCGGGGCTTTATAGAAATTCCATTCAAAGTCGTGGAGATAGGAGGAGAGTTTGGTGAGCGCCTCTGCGAGAGAAAGGTGATGCTGGGTCTCTCCTGGAGGGATGGGGAGCAACTGGCGGCACGATTGGAGGAATTGGTCTCTGAGCTGGACGAGTTGTTCCGGTTTCTTCGCCTGAAGGTAGAAGAGGAAAACGAAGTAGGAAAAGCAGGTGAGGAAGAGACCGCCGAGAGCGAAGGCCAGGATCGAGGAGCGGCTCAAAAAGGGGAGGAAAAAAAAGAAGAGAAACAGCTCGCTGGCAAAGAGGGTGAGAAACAAGAGATTGAACGTGACAAACGAGTGGGTCACTCGCCGAAACGCGCTGAGAATGGCCCGGTAGTATTGGGGGAGGTTATGTTGGAAAAAAGCATCGTCAAAGGGGAGGTCATTTTCAAGTTGTGTAGACATCGATTTTTTCGCCGGTTTAGAAGGTCCTGTTGCCCCATACCGTGTACGCTCTTTTTTCATTTTTGGCAATTTTTTTGTTTACCTTCCTGAATCGACCATGTCATTGATGACACGCTGACTGACACCTGCGTCTTGCAAACGACGCACTTGCGCTTGGCTTAAGCTATACGTGCTGCTCGTATCCCGAATGTAGCGGATGATCGCATCATCGCTCACACCTCCCTGGCTCAATTTGATCACATCGTTGATTGTGAGCGGCTCGCCTCGGTCCATCCGATCGACGGTGCGCGGACTGCTCCGCTCCATCACGCGGCGATCTTGTTCATCGAGGACCGCTCCGATCAAGCCTCCGGCAATAGCGCCAGCAGCGCCTCCGATCAAAGCCCCTCTCCCCCCTCCGGCTAGTCCTCCGGCTCCTGCGCCGAGGACCGTTCCTGCGATCGCTCCTGTTCCGGTATTCGAAGCGCAACTGGTCAAAATCAAAGCGCCTAGTAAAATGGAATATTTCATTTTGTCCTCATAGACGTTGAATTAGTCCGATTGTATTTTTTTGTCTATGAAAAAGACAAAGACTATTTTTCTGCGAACGCCGAATCTTCGCGGAAGCGATAGCCAACGCCGCGGACCGTTTCGATCCAGTCAAAGGTGGGGCCTAGCTTCTTTCTCAAAGAGGCGATGTGGACGTCGATATTTCGATCGACGATGAAAGCGTCATCGTTGTTAATGTCGTCGAGGAGTTGGTTCCGCGTCAATACTTTGCCCCGGTTGTTGACTAGGCGGCGCAAAATGCCAAACTCAGATAGAGTCAAAGGAATCACTTTCTCTCCTTTGCGCAAAATATAGCGATCGATATCGAGGATGAAATCGCTAAATCTGACCGTTTTGGCTATTTTTTCCGGCTCTTTTCCGCGGCGCAAGATCGCCTTGATCCGCGAGAAGAGCACTTTTGGAGAAAACGGTTTTTGGACGTAATCATCGGCGCCCAATTCCAAGCCCAAGACGATGTCGAGCTCCTCTCCTTTTGCAGAGAGAATCAGAACGGGGATGTTTTTCAACTCGGGGTTGCCCTTCATTTTACGGCACACATCGAGCCCATTTTCGCCGGGCAACATGATGTCGAGAATCACTAAGTCGGGTTTTTCCCGCTCGATGGCTCGGTACCCGTTGATCCCGTCGACTTCAACATGCAACTTATATCCCGAAAGTTCCGCTTGGAGTTTGATCAGGGCGGCAATGTCTTCTTCATCTTCAATCAATAAAATGCGCTTCTTTTGGCTCATCGAGGACTCCTGCAATCGGGCGGTTGAATGAGATAATTTCATAAATTCTTATTTTTTTTCAACTGTACACTTTGCATTTCCAATTCAAAAAAAGTTTTTCCAAAACGGTGGAATTTTTCTGGATCATTTGAAACATAGAATTCGCGACGTGGGTTTTTTGTTTCAAAGTTGAGAAGGTTTCTTTTCATTAATTCAGCTCGCGCTTGTGCGGCGCATGCGGCAGCTGGCTCGATCAGCCGCACCTTGGGTCCCAATATCTTTTCCAAGAGAGGGGTTAAGAGGGGGTAATGGGTGCAGGCCAGAAGAGCGGCGTCGATTTGGCCTTGAAGGGGTTCCAAGTAGGACGTTGCGACGAGTGAGGCGGCGGGGTGGTTATGGAACCCCTCCTCGATCAGAGGGACAAAGAGAGGGCATGCTTTCGCGTAAATTTGGATCTGCGGATGCCTTTCCCGGATCCGCCGTTGGTAGATCTCCGATTCGACTGTGCTTTTCGTCGCTAGGACCGCCAGCCGAGAAACGCCGTGCAGCAAATCTAAAGTCGGCTGAATCATGCCGATGACGGGAATGGGCAAGGTTTTTTGCAATGTCTCTAGCGCGTGGGCAGATGCCGTGTGGCACGAAACGATGAGCAGTTTGATGTTTTTTTCGATCAAGAAGGCCGCATTGTCGAGGGCGCATTCTAAGATTGTTTGAGGCGATTTATTGCCGTAGGGAAGGCGGGCCGTATCGGCGAGATAGATGAGATTTTCTGAGGGGAGGAGGCGAATCACTTCCCGCATGACGGTCAATCCGCCGAGGCCCGAGTCAAAGAGTCCAATGGAAGAGTTCATCACTCGAGCGGGATTTTCAGCTCTTGACCCACCACGATGAGATCTTGGTCGAGGTCATTGAGCTTCTTGATCCGTTCCACTGACGTTTTATGCGCGCGGGCGATCTTTTCAAGAGAGTCGCCGGGCTTCACCTTATACGCTTTCGTTTCCCCGCGGAAGCCTTTGGCCAAGTGCTCGACGCGGCCTTTGAGTTTGCCCACTTCATCGAGGCGGTGATTGTGTCCCAAAATTTCTTGTTCCAATTCCCCAATGCGGTCTTTGAACTGCGTCAGCGCAGCCGTCGTTTCATTGGCGTGGGATGAAAGCTCGCGCAGATCGCGCACCTCTTCCTGCTGGACTTTTTCGAACGAGGACCACTTTTTTTCCAAATTTTGGATCTGCAGCGTGAGTTGATCGATCTTGGCCTGTTGTTTTTCTAGATCGTGTTGCTTCAACGTGGCGAGTGTATTTTCGTAATACTTGATCCTCCCATCCAGGATTTGCAATTCCGTTTGGAAGCAGTTGATATCGTGTCTCAGATCATCCAGATTTGTCTGCACCTCGTGAAGCGTCAATTCGAGCTGATGCTTCTCATCATTCGGAGACGAGCGGAGCGGCGAGCAGGAGGAGAAGGAGGCGAGCAGAGCGGCGCAAAGAGCGCATTGTCGGAGCATGATTACTTTTGGTAAATTCGGAATTCAGAGCGTCGATTGAGTTTCCAATCGTGCGAGGCGTGTCCGAGAGCCAGCGGCTGCTCTTTGCCCCGTGAAACAGTATAAATGCGGTTGAGATCCGCGCCATTTTTAACCAAGAAGGAGCGGACGAAATTCGCCCGTCTCATGCCGAGCGCCTGGTTGTAGCTCGCCGAGGCCCGTTCATCGGTATGTCCCTCGATCACCAGGTAGACATTCGGGGTTTTCTTCAGATAAGAGGCCAAGCGCATCAGCGCAGAAACCTCATTCTTATCGCGGATCACATGCTCATCGGTCTCAAAATGGACGGCATGAAACAAGGCTTGCAAGGCTTCCGGAGCCGCATAGAAAGAGTCGAGATTCGGGATGCCGAACTGGCCAGGGATTCCTTTGGGCTGAGGCAGCGCGCCATCACTTGCGGCGAACTGCGTGCGCAAGTCCGCGTCTCTCAGCGGGATGAAGTCGTCGTCATAAGGGCCATAAAACTCATCGCCTGAAGCGAGCATCCGCGACTCATACTCTTTGCCGAGCATCGAGTCGACGCCTCTTTGCATATGGCGGCCCGCAGTCTTCACATCTTCCCATGTCTGGCTATTATGGGAACAACTCGCACTCAGTAGTACAACAACGACAAAGAGAACAAAACGAAACATAGCACCCCTTAACCTCATACCACCACTTATACGATGTTCTTGTCTTTTTTTGGAAGAGTGAGGATTTTTGGGGGTGTTTGCAAATGAGGGATCGTTTAAAATAGGGGGAAAAATAAAGATTATGTCCATTTCTGTCCATCTTTTTAACCCCCCATTTTGCAGGGCGGTTAATGAAAATCGGGAAAAAAAGGGTTCGCTGATGCAAAGAATCAGGGCTCTTGTCCTTCCCCTTTTGCTTCTATTATCCTCTTATTCAATTCCCTCTTCGAATGGGCAAGATGTCTGCTTATACCCGATGCGTTTTAGCTCTCCCTTCGTCTGCTATACGGAGGAAAGCGATCCCCTTGCGAAACAAGTGGAAAAGGCCCTCAACAGCGGTGATAGTCAAGATCTCAATCGTCTTTTACGGGTGGAGGGCATTGTGGGTTCTCGTTATGCGGAACCCCTCGTTAGGGCGTCTTGTCATCTATGTCCGCAACATCTTTTAAAGGATTCTCACATTTTACGTAGGCCTGTTCTGGGAGCCATTCTTGAGAAATCTGGGGAGATAGCTGTGAGGCCGCTTTTAGAACGACCTGAGGTTTTACACTCCCCTTATTTGAGAGACATTCTTTCGAGAATTGGAAATCCGAATGTGGATCCGTTTTTAAAACGATCTGACATTTTCAGTTGCCCTGATTTGAAACCCATTCTTAGGAGAGTGACTAGCGAAGCTGCCGATACTTTCTTAATGCACAAAGAACTTCTCAAACATCCCTCAGTGGTTCAACACGTTCTTTTCCGAGCCAGCCCTGAAGCTCGAAAAGCATTTCTAAGCGGCCTCCCCCCTGAAGGTCCAAAATTTTTGTTTGTGGCCAACCTGCCTTTCAACAGTACCGGCATGTTCAGTGTTTTCCACTACCTATTAGGCATTATGCATCAAGTAGAGGAAATGAAAGACCCTGCGCTGGAGATTGATTTTGAAGAAAATGGGCTTTATTACGAGTCGTCTAAAGGGAAAAATTCGTGGGAGTACTTTTTCGAGCCGATCAAAACCAATCGGGAGGATTTAACAACTATCGCTTTTGATGAGAGGGATTACGGCATGTTGGCAGCCATAGGCGAAGGGTTATCGAGAACCCAAGCAAATAGATACATTAAAAAATATTTCAGGATGAAGGAAGGCATTAGAAAAGAAATCGATGACTTCGTGGAAAAGCACTTTAAAGGAAACCAGGTCATAGGGGTGCATTATAGGGGCACTGACAAGGTCAGCGAAGCGCCTCGAGTGAGCTATGAGAAGATGATTTCTCAGGTCAAGGACTACATAGAGAGCCATTCAGGGGAACATTTTAAAATCTTTGTGGCCACTGATGAAGAGAATTTTGTCGAGACGATGCACGGGGCTTTTTCTGGACAAGTAGTTACCTCTGGCGCCAGAAGATCTACAGATGGACACCCTCTTCATGTGAATTCCAAAGATCCTTACCAAACGGGAAAAGAGGCTCTCATAGATGGTGAGCTCCTCTCCCAGGGAAAGGTCCTCATCAAAACAAAGTCTAACCTAAGCGAGTTTAGCACGTATCTCAATCCAAATATGGAAGTCATTCTGGTTCAAGAGAGTGAGTTCGTCTCTCATTGAGGAGAATGACGGGAAGATCGGGATTGAAATAAGTAGACCATAAGCTGAGGTTAGAACTTGTCCGGACCAATAGATCACACTTGGAGAGAAGAAGCGCATCGAGGATTGATTCTTCTCCTATTTTATATTGATTTCTGTTCGATAAATGGACTCCTGCCGTGCCACTGGATCGGTGAGCCTCAATCATCAGGATCTTGTCTGGAAATGTCTGTTGCATGAAGTCTAAAAAAGGGGCTTCGTCTGTCGCTATAAAAATCCGG
>CAYNWC010000020.1:6716-11868 GCA_964400805.1 uncultured bacterium
CCAAAGGCGGTGAAATAATCACTTCTGGAGAGGCGTTTGATGGGAGCGTTAGAAGATCCAAGGGAAATCGGTTCAAAATAATAATTCCACCAGTTAGGGCCATACGCAGGATCGTAATAGACCCCAAATGTATCGAAATCGACAATGAGACCGCTCCTTTGAGGCGATTCATCATAAAAGCTGAGGTGGCCTAAAATTTGATTCGCGGTGGCGAACATTCCAATATTGGGGAAAAATTCCATTCTGATCAAATAGCAGTTATTGGCGCAGAAAATAGGCCCGAAGAGAAGCAAAAAAAGAATTTTAAAGACCATAGCCATACTTCAAAAGTAGATCGCCTAGTTCTCTTCGAATCAATTCCACATCTTCTTTTTCATAGTAGCGAAGATGTTTGAGAAGGGTTCCTTGAGGAGGATAGCGGTTGACGGCTCTCTGGATATCTTCGGGCGTTGCCGGATAGCCAATCGCTTCAATTGCTTGAGTTAAGTAGAGGGAAGGATCTTGATAAAGATCCTCGTAACGAATGAGGAGGACTTTATCTTGTTTTTCCCAAAATTCATAAAATTCACGCCATCTTTGAATGAGTGAAGTGAGGATTTCGGGGGGGATTCTTTGATGATCATCTTTTCTTTGCTTATACACATGGTAAGAGTAGAGGGCGTCAATCGGATGGCGAATGAGGCAAATCGCAACTCGGGTAATGGGCTTGATAGGCCTCTGCGGAAGACAAGGATAATGAGTCTTTAAAACAACGGGCTCTGGCTCGATTGGATAACGGCAGGTTCCTGTATAACCATGATCTGTCGCATAGCCTCCCCAAGGGAAAAGTTGCGGCAAATGGGGGTAATCGCGATCTCTATAGACGGAACTTGTTGCGATGTGAGTTGCCTCCTCAATCAAAAAACGGGTCCAGTGATTTCCCGATCTGGGGAAGGAGGTTAAGTAAACCAGCTCCCAAGAATAGGCTCTGCAGAAAATCAGACAGAGAAAAACAAGGAGAGGGCAGCGGTTTTTTACAAAAAACATGGTCTAAAAATTTTATGAGAATGTTTTTTTATTGGCAAGATCGGGGAGATTGCTTCAGGCGATTTCCTTGCCGGGAAGGAAGTTTTGGTGTATAAATCTTTTTTAGAACCAAGAACGTTGATGGATTGGGTTAAAAAATTAGGAATCATTGCAATCTTATCGGCGACTTCTGTCTGCACTGCGGCTAACAACGCGATCATGGGCGGAACATCAAACATAAACGATTCTTATGCAGGGCTTATTGACTCTGAGTCAACTGACGATCCGATACCGGCAACGAACATTCCTATTCCGGTTGGTACGGGTGGAGAGATTCTCTCCGTTGCGATCAATGCCTCGGGAGCGTCAATTATCGGAGGAGGTACTGGATTTAACGCATCTTACGTCAAACTGGTCGATTCTTCTGGGGTCCCATCAGACATAGAGGGTGACCTTCCTTCGGGAAATGGGTCAATCAATGGCGTTGCGATCAATGATTCTGGAGTTGCAGTTATTGGGGGCACTCAGAACAACGGCATTGATCCCTACATTGCCCTTGTGGTTCCCAATGTCCCTCCCGACACAGGAGGCGTTGCAACAGCGCTTACAGGCCCAGGAATTCCTCCCTCGAATACACGTATTCTTAGCGTAGCGATCAATTCCTCTGGGGCGGGTATTTTTGGAACTGAATCTGGGGACCCGACTTATAGCGGCGCGATCTTTTCTCCTGATGGAGTTACAACACTGTTTTCAGGTCCTGCAGCTCCGATGATGGGGGAGAGGATCTTCAGTGTTGCGATCAACGATTCTGGAGTAGGTATCATCGGAGGAGATGAGAACACGGATCTGGGAAGTCTTCTTGGCACTCCTTACGCTGTACTTATCTCTTCTTCAGGTGTACGCACAGCGCTTTCAGGTCCAGATGCGCCTGAAGGAGAGGGGCACATCCTTAGCGTGGCGATCAACTCATCTGGCAATGCTATTATTGGGGGGTCACAAAATGGTTTTAGAAGTCCTTACGCAGCTCTCGTCTCTTCTCCCTCTGGTTTCAGAACAGCGATTTCCCTTCCTGCAGAAGAATTTTTGAATATTTATGGCGTAGGGATAAACTCTTCAGGGACTAGCATTATCGGAGGATCCAATTTCCATACTGTAGAAGGCTACGCCGCATTTGTCGATCCTAGTGGGATGACACACCCCATTTCACTACCAGACAGTCTGCGTCTGGCAGGGATTGGCGCTGTTGCGATCAGTGATGCGGGAATAGCAATCCTTCAAGGTGGTGGGGGGCTCGCGGCGCTTGTTTCTCCGCAGGGAGATGTCACAATGATTACGTCCGATGCGCAGTTTATTAGCAGTGTAGCCATTAATATACCTGGCTCTCCACCACCACCGCCGCCACCGCCTATTCCCATTCTCGATGGGCTCATTCCTAAAAGTTATGGTCCAGGAAACAGCTATGTCAATTCTCTTTTTATCTTAACTGCGGATGTTTTACCCAATCATTTTATGCCCCATTATCTATTGCGCAGTACGGATCTAAATCGTCGGAAACCTGCTCTTTTGGCCGATGCGTCAGAAGTAGCATGGAAATCTCCATTGGAAGAAGATCTCAAGGAGGAATGGCCTTACTGTTTAACTCCAGAGCCAAACTATTCAATTTGGACCGCTGGCTTCGGAGATCGCGTCTATCAAAAACAGGTCGATCATTTTCCAACGATGAGGAGTTGGGTTGCAGGAGCTCTTTTGGCTTTTGATTATGTGGGCATTGAGGATGTTGTGATTGGAACAGGCGCCTCTTATGCATTCAATCATGTCCATTATGGAAGTGGCGGCCATGCGAAGACAAATCAGGAATTCCTCACCTGTTATGCGATGAGAAGTTGGGAACATTTTTTCATCAATAGCGCTCTTTGGGGAGGGGCCTACCAAATGGATAACAAAAGAGAGAGCAGCATCGCCAATATTGTCTCCACCTCAAATGTCGATGGATGGCTTTTTTCTCCTCATTTGGAATTTGGAATTCCTTTTAACTCAAGAGATAAGAAATTCATCGCAGCCCCTTTTGCCATGTTTGACTGGGCCAACAACTGGCAAGGAGATGTGCAGGAAGAGGGATCCGCAGGGTTTAATATTCGATTTGGGAGTGAATATGTTTCCCTGCTTCGGAGTGAAGTGGGGATCCGTTTTTATGAACACTTCCAAGGTGAATGGGGAGATTTGATCTTGGAGGAAAAGGGAAGCTGGGTGAACAAAAAACACTTCGGTACGGCGACAACAAGCACCGCATTTATAGGCGCCGCTTCCTCCTTTTCGGTAGAAACCTTTAGTCCCGTAACACAAAATCTCGTGGGCTTACAGTTCAACCTCATGTGTATTCCATCCAACATAAGATACCCGTATGGTGCGATCAACTATCAGGGAGAGTTTTCCGTTTCATTCCATGACCGAAAGGTAGAACTTTGCTCTGCCTTCAAATCGAATCTCATTTCTGTAGAGATAGGCAAGTATTTTTAGCCTGATCGGGAATGGTTTCACTTGATTTGAATGAATGGGGTTGGTTATAAAATCCTCTCTTTTCAAAGGAGAGTTCTATGGCGAGTCCTGCGTCTAGTGTGAATTATAATGCATTCCCTCGGTACGATACATCGGGTGTTCGAGCCAGATATGTTTCTTTGGCTTTAAATCCTACTTCCAGACAAGCGAGACGGATTGAAAGGAGTTTGGACGCTTTCAATAAATATAGTGATCACATTGAGTCACTTCAAAATCCCTCAATATTCGAAGAAAAGAATGGGGGGAAACCCACTGCTGAGAACATGCGCACAATATTTATGGGCGCGATAGCCGCTATCACAGAAGCAGAGGAAGAGGGCAAGTCGTTTGCAGACGTGCAAAAAAACATTGATTCAAAGAATGAGGGAGAACTTCTGCAACTTGTTCGCGAATGTGCTTCGAAGCATGACCGCATTCTAGTCGAAAAATGTTTCGGGCCCCTCTTTTCTTCTGATGGCAAGCAAATAAGAAAGAGCGATTGGGGCGCTGCTCTGGAGCTTTCCTTTGCCGACATGAAAAAGCTTTAGAGAAAGAAAAGACTACCGCATTCCCCAAGAAGCGAAGCGCTTTTGGCCAGGGCCGTGACTAATCTGAATGGGCTCGGGATTATTGAGATTCAATAGATAGAGTTCGCACGACTCTTCGCTTTCGGTGTTGTAGACGAGATGGAAACTATCGGGAGCCCAAGAGGGGTTTTCTTTGTTGTAGGGGCCGGTTGTGAGGGGGGTCTCTTGGTCGGTGGCAAAGTCATAGAGCCAGATTTGGCGGATGCCATCGACCTTCGCGCTGTAGGCGAGTTTGGTGCCATCGGGAGACCAGGCGGGAGAGGTGTTTTCCCGATTCCGTTTGGTGAGGAGAAGGGGGCGTTGGGGGTCTTTGGACCCGACGACGTTGAGGAGATAGATGCGGGGCGGCCCATCTTTGTCGGAGACGAAGGCGATCTGTTTGCCATCGGGACTGTAGGTGGGAGTCGCTTGGGTGGCGCGGGGCGCTGAATAGAGTTGGCGCGCTTTGCTGCGCGAATCGAGGTTCTGGACGAAGAGATCGGGGCGGCCAGCGACGTCGGTGATGAAGGCGATTTGCGTGCCGGTTTTGTTGAGGGCGGGAAGGGCCTGGTTGCCGCGCAGGTCGACGAGGAGTTCTCCTTTAGGACGAGAGAGAGAGGCGCGGTAGATTTTGGTTTGCCCACTTTTTTCGGAGACGTAACAAAAGGCATCGGCCGTGTTGGGGAGAAAATAGGGAGAGAGGCAGTAGCTTTGCTCGGCAGTGACTTGACGGGCGCTATGACCATCCGCATCGGAAACCCACACTTCAGAAAGCCAATCGAGTCCTGTTTCGGAGGGGTTTTTTTCGCGCCGCGTATAGATGAGGCGGGAGGTGGCGATCCCCTCTTTGCCAAAGATGTCCTTGTGCAAGGTGTCGGCGAGGCGGTGAATGGCTTGGCGCTCGAGGGGAATGACGGGGTATTTTTTGGAGGTCCCTTTCTCAATGTTGAAGGCGGTGAGTGTGAGCCCTTCTTCGGAAATTTCCATGGAGAGATGGAAGGGGATTTTTTCTTTTTTCCAATCGGGGAGGTCATCGCGGAGGGGGA
>CAYNWC010000021.1:0-11780 GCA_964400805.1 uncultured bacterium
TCATGGAAGGGGGATTCATGGGGACGAGCTACCACCTCAATGGAAACTTTGAGCCGAGCCATGAAACGATTGAAACCCATGGCCAAACCTACTTTTGCCATTGCATGGCCCGCGGCACCATTGGGATCGCGCTGAGCCACATTTCCGTTCTGAAGGATGCCTACGAGGCGGGCTACGAGACGATCTGGGTCATGGAAGATGACATCGAAGTGATGCAAGATCCCTCGATCATTCCCGACCTGATCGCTGAATTGGATCGCACTGTCGGGAAAAATCAATGGGACATCCTCTTCACCGATCGAGACATCCGCGACCAATATGGCAACCACAAACCGACTATTTGGGCCGCGAGACGCCCCGATTTTGCCCAGGCTCTGCCCAAAAATAACTTCGCTGAAAATACCGTGGTCAGCCCCTTATTTCGGAAAATAGGAGCGCGCTACGGAGCCACTTCGATGATCATTCGTCGCTGCGGCATGAGGAAATTACTCCAGTTCTTTGACGCGCATAGCGTCTTTTTGCCCTACGATCTCGACTTCATCTACCCCCCGAACATCAAACTCTACACAGTTCTCGAAGATGTGGTCTCCAACTTGTCGCGGGCCCTCTCGGATAACGGGGCGCCCTTCTACCTAAACAAAGGAAACCAATGAGATTCCTTCTTTTTTTATTCCCTCTTTTTTGCTACGCCTCCATCGGCGATGATCTCCAATCGGGTCCCACTGTGGCCGATGAGATCACCTACACCTGGCTCACGCAAGGAGCTACCCAGCCCCATGACACGCAGCATGTGATGGTCTTCAAAAAGATCTTCGATACCCTCAAGGTCAAAACGTTCTTAGAATTCGGCCTGGGCTACCCGACCAAGTACTTCCTCGACCAGTGCAATAAAGTGATCTCGGTCGATATCATCACGCACGGTTACGGCCCCGCCGTCATGCAGAAATTCCTCCGGATCTACGCCGACTACTCCAATTGGATTCCCATCGCCTTTTTCAGCGGCTATCTGGGTTGGGATTACGGATGGGCCCCCTATAAACACCTCGGCTCCGAAAGCGTCTACAAAGCCACCTCCTATCAGCACGCCCATCACAAAACCTACGCCAAGATCGACGATTTCTACATCATCGAACTCAACGCATTCATCACCAACCTCTTGAAATACAACAAAGCCGAAGTCGCCTTCACCGGCCACGCGATTTTCTTGCGCGGAGAGATCGTGCAGCTCCTCTTCGACAAAGTGCCCATCATCGTCGCGCACAACACCAATAAGCGAAATCAAGGCAATCAGGACGACGAATACGGACTGGTCCGCGTCGTGACGCCCGACAATTATGAAGAGATCTTCTTCCCTCTACAAGGGGGCACAACGGCATGGATCGCCAAGAAAGAAAAATACTTAGGACTCATCGATGAACTTAAGAAATTTGCCGATACTCTGTAGCGTTTTTCTCTGCTCTCTGGTCTTCTCCCAGGACAATACCATTTGTGTGTCGCTGGTCGTTAAAAATAATGAGGCGACGATCCACCATTGTTTGAACAGTATCGCCTCGATCGCAAGTTGCGTCTCGATTTGCGATGGAGGTTCTACCGATGAGACAAAACGGATCATCGAGGACTTTTTCCGCATCACGGGTATCCCCGGCAAAATCCATCAACGGGAATTTCAAGATCTCGCAGATCATCGCGCCATCGCTGTCACAGCGGCCCAAAAAACACTCAAAAGCTGCGGCTTCCCCTTATCGAGATCCTATTTATTGCTTCTCGAGCCCGATCAGATCGTAACTCCCGATCTCGCATTTACTGAGTCGCTCGTCGATGACTCCTATTTGGTATTGGAAAAATCAGCGACCCTTTCTTGCTATCGCTATGCTCCGCGCCTATTTCGCGCCTCTTTGAGCGCTGAGGATATCGGCCATCCTATCTGGAATCGCGCCGTGAAAAAGGTGCGAACGCTCCTTTTGGAAGAGAAGCTCCCCGACTTCATTTATGAAGAGGAAGAGCTGACAGAAGAGGAGAGAAAGACCCTCTTTAAAGACCATCAAGACCAGTGCAAAAAGGAGAAGCTCGAAAAAAATCTCGAACGGTATACCCAAGCTCTCCAAAGCGATCCAGAAGACCTCAATGCGCTCTTGCAACTGGCCCATACCTATAAAGCGCTCGAACAATACGATGCGGCGATCGAGTTCTACCAAAAGCGGATTGCAAAAGGGGGCGATCCTGAAGCCGTCTGGTTTTCCACCTACTTGATCGGCGAATGCCAAGAGGAAAAGGGCCTTTGGGTTCACGCTCTCTATTGGTATTTGGAGGCTTACCAGCTCAATCCACGGCGCGCCGAATCGCTCCGCAAAATCGCCACCCATTATCGTTTAGCAGGCGAGAGCGATCTCGCCTACCTCTTTGCCAAGCATGGCTGGCGGATCCCCAAAGCCGCCGATCCCCATCTCTTTCCCCTTCCCCCTCTCTCCGACTACCAATTCGACGAAGAGATCTCCATTTCAGCCTACTACACCCGCTTCAAAGACGAGGGCTACGCAGCCTCCAATGACCTCCTCCTCCGCAAAGACACCCCGCCCCATATCCGCGAGCAGGGCTATCGCAATCTCCTCTTCTACATCCAAAACCTCAAAGCCCGCTACGTCCCCATCCACATCCCTCTCCCTCTCGTCTGCCTTGACGCCGATGAAACCTACTATCCGATGAACCCCTCGATCCACAAAACCCCCCGCGGCTACAAGCTGATCTGCCGCTCCGTCAACTACACCCAAACAGGGGCCAAACATTTCCACACTAACGACAAAGAGGGCATTTTTAGAACCCGCAATTTCCTCGTCCACTATGACCGCTCCTTCAACAAGATCGCCCAGCATGAAATCCTCGAAGACCTCGACCGCCCGCATCATCGCACCTACATCGTGCAAGGGCTTGAGGATTGCCGTATTTTTGAGTTTCAAGGCGCTTCCTGGTTCACCTGCTCCACCTTCGACACCAACCCGAGCGGCGCCATTCAAATCTCCCTTTGCAAAATGAAAGAAGAGACCTTTGAGCGCCCCGTCAAAGTGGAGAAGCTCCTCCCCCTCAAAGGGCCCGATCCCAACCGCCATGAGAAAAACTGGCTCCCCTTTGTCAAAGACAACGAGCTCCACTTCATCTACTCATCCGACCCCTTCATCCTCTACAAGCCCGACCTTGAAACCGGCGACTGTCAAACCCTCCTCGAATACACGCCCGAGCATGACTTCTCCCGCTTCCGCGGCTCAGCGCCCCCCATCCCCTTTGATTCGGGCTATCTCATGCTCATCCATGAAGTCGTCCAGCTTCCCGACTACACTCGCTCCTATGTCCATCGCTTTGTCTTTCTCGATGCCCAATTCACCCTCACCAAAGTCTCCAAACCCTTCACCTTCAATCACACCGGCATCGAATACTGCCTCAGCATGACCCTCGATCACGAAGAGAAGCAACTCATCATGCCTATTGGCATTGAAGATCATGAGGCCTACCTCGCCTTTGTCGAGCTCGATCAAGTAAGAGCCCTTCTCCAACCCTTACCCCCCATTTACTCCCCCTTTTAAACTATGCTAAAAACAATCGCCCTCCTCCTCTTCGTCTCCTCTTCCTATGCCGGAACTGAAACGATCTTCCAGGAACCCGATCAAAAGATCGTCCTCTCCACCCAACAGATCCTCCTCGACCGCTTTCCCAGCGCCTTTAATCCCTCTCTTCTCAAACTCGATCCCGGCTTTCTCCTCATCTTCCGCTACTGTCCCGACCTCTCCAATCAACCTTGGCTCTCCCAGATCCGCATCGTCCAGCTCGACGCCTCGTTTGAGCCTGGCACCGAACCGCAACTGCTCAATACCCGCGCCCGCAAGAGCAAAACCCCCTCTCAAGCGGAAGACGCCCGGTTTTTTACCTATCGAGATAAAATCTTTCTCATTTACAACGACAACATCGATGAGATCTTCTTCGACCAGAGCAAACGGCGCGACCTCTTCATCGCCGAACTCTCCTTCGCCGAAGGCCACTATCAACTCTCCTCTCCCCTAAAACTCTTCTTCGAAGAGAAATACCATTCTCAGTCGCAACAAAAGAACTGGGTCCCCTTCGAGTGGCAAAACAACCTCTTCTTCAGCTATTCGATCCATCCCCACCAAGTCCTCTCCGCCAACTTAAAAAATGGAAGCTGTTACTCCCTCCACAAAACCAATCCCCCGATCCAATGGCCCTACGGCTCTCTTCGCGGCAGTTCCCAAGCTCAGCTCGTCGACGGACAATACCTCGCCTTCTTCCACTCCTCGGCAAAAACCCGCTCTCCCGCCTCCTACGACTGGAAACTCTGGCATTACTTCATGGGAGCCTACACCTTCTCGGCCGAGCCCCCCTTCACCCTCACTCGCATGACTCCCAAACCCATCATGGCCGAGGAGTTCTACACTCCCTCCTACAGAGAAAAGAGAGTTGTCTTTCCCGGCGGCTTCGTCGTCGACGGCGCCTATATTTACGTCGCCTATGGCAAAGACGACTGTGAAATGTGGATCGCCACCCTCGACAAGGAAGCCTTAAAACAAGCCATGATCCCTATAGGGTTCTAACAAAAATCGCATCGCCTTGCAGTCCTTCATTGTACCAATGGGCGATCAGAATAAACCCATTCGATTCTAGAAAGGACTTTAGGTCTGCGTACTGAGCAGTTCCCTCTCGAAACCGATAGAAATTCGTCTCTGTATAGATGACTTTTACCGTTTTAAGAATCTGAGGAGAACTTTTTAAAAAAGATAATTCAAAACCCTCTAAATCCAGCCACATGAAATCGACTGTGGAAACGTCATTCTCTGCACACCAATCATCAAAGATCACACAGGGAACAGCGATTATCGGGCCCATATAGTGAATTTTCATACTCTCTGAAGCGGGCAATAGAGAGCTTGCCCCTTCAAATACTGGATCCACGCCATTTGTCCCCCAACAGAGGAAGAATTTAGTGACTCCATTGTAGGTATTGACTGCCAGGTTATAGCCATACATATTTGAAAAGTGAACAGCTCTTTCTTGATACTTGGCAAACTGGGCTGGATTTGGTTCAAAAGAAAGGATCTTTCCCTTCGGCCACAAAGTAGCAAACTGAACCGATTCGGTGCCATTGAATGCCCCCGCCTCGAAAACAGTGGGATTATCCGGCAGAATGGCTCGGATGATCTCTAGTCTTTTGTCCACTGTCTCGAAGGATTTCCATAGAGAACAAATTCCCTCATAATGACGCTCATTAAACGCAGCGAAAAGAGAAGAGATGGTCAATAAAAAACAGAGTGCTCTGATCATGGCGACCGACTGTACCAAAATCGTTCGATCCTTGACAAGGAATTATTGCTGCATTACTCTCCTTCGCCCAATGCTTAAATATTTTCTCTGGATCCTTTTCACCATTCTGGCCGCGGAAGAGCCTTTGGGTTCGCCCCTCCTTAAACACTTAAAAGCAGCGAATGGAAAAGGAACGCATCATTCCATGCGGGGAATCGATTTCATCTACATGATCAATCTCGATCACAGACCCGAAAAATTTGCCCAAGCCTCGCAGCAGCTCCACCGCCATGGCATTTTCCCCTATCGTTTCTCAGCTGTGAATGGATGGGAGCTATCTTTAGAAGCAATCAATGATGTGGGACTAAAATATCGGCCCGGGATGACGCCCTTGATGGCAACCACCTATCCCATTGAAGCGCGAGGGCAACCGAGCTATGAATTCATGTCCCATTATGGAAAGACCTATTTTGGTCATCATTTAGCGCGAGGCGCAATTGGATGTGCTCTCAGCCATATTTCCGTTCTCAAGGATGCGTGGGAATCGGGGTACGAAACGATTTGGGTTCTCGAAGATGACATTGAAGTACTGATGGATCCTCACCTCATTTCCGAATTGATCGAGAAACTCGATCAATTGGTAGGACGAGACAATTGGGATGTCCTTTTCACTGACCAAAATTACCGAAAAGCGCCCGGCGAATACCTAATCGCCTCAGGAGCTGCCAAAAGGCCCGATATGGACTGTTCTCTACAAGAGAGAACAAGCCAAAAATATACGGTCACGTATAAAATCAGCCCCGACTTCCAAAAAATAGCTGCTCGCTTTGGAGCTCATTCCATGATCCTCCGCCGCTGCGGCATTGAAAAGCTTTTGCATTTTGCCCTCGAGCATAGGATCTTCCTCCCCTACGATATGGATAACTATTTAGCCCCTAATCTCTCCCGCTATTCTTTCACCTACGATCTCGTATCGAATATGAATAACGCCCTATCTGACAATAGCGCTCCCTTCTGTGAGAAGAAGAACCTGTCGGATACGCCCAAATAGCCAAAAAATCAACCCCAGGCTCTTTCTCCTATTCTGGTAAGAATTTGGGCATTAAGCCACCCTTTTTGCAACTTTTTGGGGTTTAAGGGCTATCCACCTCCTCACTTGACTTCTCTGCCCCATTTACCTTAGTCTCTCTCCCCAAATGATGCTCTTGCGCAAACTCTACTTCTGTCTCTTTCTCCTCTCTTTACACGCGCAGGAGCACACTCCCCGCTTTGAAGGGATTTTGGGAGAACCGACGGCCCAGATCTCTAACATGACTGCGAATATCGGCTACTTCCTCCCCTATAACCCAGTCATTGTAGAGGCAGGTGGATACGAAGGAGAAAATGCAAAACGGCTGGCCAATCTCTATCCTCAAGGCAAAGTCTTTGTCTTCGAGCCCAATCCCCGCGCTTTTCAGGCGTTGCTGCATACTGTGGAAGGATTGGAAAATGTCACGGCCACTCAAGCGGCTCTCTATACCTGCTCAGGAACCGTCAATCTCCATCTCAATCATGGCGTTTATAATAACGATATCCGCTTAGAACCATTGAGCTCTCTTTTACAGACCTTCTATCCAGGCAATGTTCCCTTCAGCGCCTTTAAAGGGCCCAGCGTCGAGGTGCCCGGCATTGTTCTCGATGATTGGTGTAGAGAACGACAAGTCGACCACATCGACTGCCTTCTTTTAGATACCGAAGGGTTTGAGTTACAGATTTTAAAAAGCTCTCCAGAGATCTTGAAAACGGTCATTGTCATCCATACGAAAACCAACCTAGCGATGTTCCGAAAAGGGACCACACAATATCGAGAACTATACGAATTTCTCGCTCAGTCTGGATTCACCCTTCTTTCTCACTGGTATCTGGAGGGATTGCAAGGAGAGGCCACCTTCATTCAAACGAGAATTTTCGATGCGATATTTAGGTAGCCTGCTTCTGCTTCTCCATTTGGCAGCAGCGGATTCTTCTCTCCTTAAACACTTAAAAACAGCAGAGGGGAAAGGAACGGATCATTCCATGCGAGGAATCGATTTCATTTACATGATCAACCTCGATCAACGCCCTGAAAAATTTGCCCAGGCTTCAGAGCAACTCCACCTCCATGGTATTTTCCCTTATCGGTTTTCAGCGGTCAATGGATGGAAGCTGTCCCTGGAGGCGATCAACGACGTGGGGCTCAAGTTCCAACCCGGCATGACCCCTCTCATGGCCACTACGTACCCTCACGAGGCGCAAGGAAAGGGCAGCCATGAATTCATGTCCATATTTGGGAAATCCTACTTCTGCCACTGCATGGCGCGAGGCCCGATTGGATGCGCGCTCAGCCATATTTCCGTTCTCAAAGATGCGTGGGAGTCGGGCTACGAAACGATTTGGGTTATGGAAGATGACATTGAAGTGCTAATGGATCCCCACCTCATTCCCGATTTGCTCGACAAACTCGACCAACTGGTAGGCCATGGAAATTGGGACGTTCTTTTCACCGATCAAAATTACCGCAAAGCGCCGGGTGAATACGTAATCGCCTCCGGAGCTGCCAAAAGACCCGATATGGACTGTTCGATGAAGGAGAGGACCAGCGAGAAATACACACTCAACCACAAAATCAGTCCCGACTTCCGAAAAGTATCTGCCCGCTTTGGCACCCACTCGATGATCATCCGCCGCTCAGGGATCGAGAAACTCCTCAACTTTGCTATGGAACATTTGATCTTCCTCCCTTACGACATGGACAACTATTTAGCGCCCAATCTCTCCCGCTATTCTTTCGCTTACGACGTGATATCCAACATGAACAACGCCCTATCCGATAATGGCGCGCCTTTGTATGAAGTGACTAAGGCTTTCTAAAAATCATCAGGGTATTCTGAAACCAGGGCACAGAAACGATCCCTCTAAACTTGGCTTCCTGTTCTAGGTCATTGATATACCCATAACGGGCAAAGATCGCTTTGATATAGTCATTGTCCTGGCAATTGAAATGGCCCGCTCCCGGTTGGTTCTTCACCGCCCAGCTCAGAATGATCCCCTGTCTCGCATGGCGCATCAGATTCTCGATGTAAGTGGCTTCGTATTGATGGGGAATATGTTCCCCCACTTCAATGCTCATCACCCAATCAAAGGTCCTTCCGAGATCAAACGACTCGCTCAAATCCAACACCTTGCCAAGACCTTTGGTCAGCTTCGGCGTCTCCGGATTGCCGTCGTATCCCTCACACTCCAACCCCGCATCCAAAAAGCAGCGGACATAATCGCCCTCTCCACAGCCAAAATCGACTATGGATTGCGCTCCCTCCATTTGGAGAAATGCGCCGATTGCGCGGGCGAGTTTCCAGTCGGTCACATGCCAATCTCCCACCTCCCCAATCCAGTACCCCTTTTCGCTGATCTCCCGCTCTGCATATCCCATCCGACACAGCGCCAAAAGAATCCAAAACATCGCTCTCATTCATTCACCTTTTCCAATAAAACGCATTTTCCTTCATCGAGAACCTTTTTCACCTGGCAGCTCTTCTTGGCCCACTCAAAGGCATTCGGTGCTGCATTCCACCCATCGAACCACACATATCCCCCCACCCGGACCTTCGGAAGGTAGAGCTTCACATCGTTCAGCGCCGATTCATCGCTATGGGTGCTATCGATGTGGAGAATATCGATACACCGGAATAAGAACGCCGCTTTTTCTGAGGGGAGCCGCAACACACAGCATTGCTTTTCCACCTGATGGAAAGCGATGAGGTTTTGGAAGGAGGTGTAGATATGAGTGAAATCGATCTGCTTCCAATACTTGTGGTGCGGATTATCCGGAGGGAAGAAGCGGGTTGTTTCATAGGAATCCCACGGATCGATCGCATAGACGATCCCCTCACCAAGACACTTTAAAGCCATCGCCGTAGGCAATAAAGAAGCGCCTGCAAAGACACCGATTTCCACGCACACTTTCGGTCTCATCTCGAAAATGAGATCCATCATCGCCCCCGCTTTCTTTGCTGAGCACCAGCCGGGAATCTGTGCCACTAGCGGAATTGCGGTTTGCTTACACGCCTCTTGACTTTCCGTCAGAGCCGCCCAACCCACCGAATAGAGCAATAAAAGAATCCATTTCATAAAAAAACTCTGAAGAGTTATAAGACTTGCCATGAAAATATTCAACATGCTTTGTTTCTTATTCTCTTCCCTTGCGATAGCAAATGAGCCTCCTCTCGATGTGAGAAGCGAGCGCGCCGCCTTTGTCTCAACCTTTCTCCAACCCGGTGATATCGGCCTAGAAATCGGCGTCGATCTAGGCAAATTCTCCTATCACGTTCTTCTCCCCAAAGCCCCGGCAAAACTCTATCTGATCGATCCGTGGGAATATGGCCTTCAAGCCGACTTCGAAACAGAGACCACTCCTGAAAAGCAACACGAAAAAGAGCGGAATTACCAAAATGTCTGTGAATGGTTTGCCCCTTTTGACAATGTCCAAATCATCCGCAGAAAAGCCGAAGAGGTCGCACACCTCTTTCCCGATGCCTATTTTGACTACATCTATATCGATGGGGAGCACTCCTATGCGGCCGTCACTCGCGATTTGATCCACTACTTCCCGAAGGTGAAAGTGGGCGGATGGATCATCGGAGATGACTATGGGTGGACAGGCGTTGCCCCCGCTGTGCAAGACTTTCTCAAGCAGCATCCTGACGAATGTTTTTTCCTGGATGATCCCTATAGAGGCAACACTGCCGGGCAATTCGTCATAAAAAAATTGAGGTGATGAATGGCTAATCCTGTAGGGAGCAAACCGTTAGACCTTGCAGAGCTGGAAAAGGAGTACTCCAAGCTCGAAAAGAAAATGGCGCTGATCACAGATCCACCCCTCGTAGCTGCGCTCACACCTCTAATTCAAAAAGCCTTCGAACAGATAAACGCAGCCAAAAAAGCTCCATCCGATCCTAAAAAACAGTTCTGTGCGCAAATAGTTTCAAACTGTCTATCCGACTTTGACGCCGTTCTAAGAGGCGTAAAACCGCAATACTTACAAAAGCCCGAGATAGCTCTGGAATTGCAACAATCCCCTAGATTGATTCTCCCTGATATTTTCGAGTGCAACCCATGATCCGCTTCATTCTTTTCCTCCCCTTCCTCTTAGCAGCCGAGACAATCTGCCTCAATATGATCGTCAAAAATGAAAAGGATGTGATCACTCGCTGCTTGGATTCGGTGAAGCCGATCATCGACTATTGGGTGATTGTCGACACGGGATCCAGCGATGGAACGCAAGAGATCATCAAAGAGCATTTGAAAGGCATTCCAGGCCAGCTCTTCGAGCGTCCCTGGAAAAACTGGGGAGAAACGCGCACCGAAGCTCTGCAACTCGCCCAAGAAGAAGGAGAGGGCGATTACCTGCTATTTATGGACGCTGATGACGTGCTGGAGGTCGACCCCGGCATGGATTGGGCCTCTTTGGACGCCGATCTCTACTACATGTGGAGAGGCAATCAGAGTTTTTCCTATCGGAAGCCTCAGTTGGTGCGGAGAGACCTCCCCTGGAAATGGATCGGCGTCACGCACGAGTACCTCGACTTGCCGGGCCCCTTCACTTCCGAAACATTAGAAGCCGTCCACTACCTCACGCTCGATGGCGGCGCCGAGGCGAAAGATCCCAAGAGAAAATTCTGGAAGTACGTCGAGCTCTTGGAAGCGGGCCTTAAGAAAGATCCCAAGAATGGTCGCTACGCCTTTTACCTTGCAGAGAGCTATCGCGATGCCGGCGAAAAGGGGAAAGCCCTCGAATGGTACCAAAAGCGCATTCAGATGGGAGGTTGGGACGAGGAGACCTTTTGCTCGATGTTGCAAAGCGCCTTTATGCTGCGCGATCTGGGACTGCCGCCTGCTGTTGTCATCGAGAGCTTCTTGGCAGCCCATCGCTTTCGCCCCCATCGCCCTGAACCCGTCTATTACCTAGTCGATCTCTACCTGGATAAAGGAGATTACGCCAAGGCGTATGAATCTCTCAAAATAAGATCGTTCATCCCTCAGCCTGCAGAGAAAGATAGCCTCTTCAATATGGATTGGATCGAAGAATATGGCCTTCTCTTTCAGCTCTCGATCTGCGCCTACTATGTGGATCACTACGAAGAGGCGCTGAAGGCCTGCGACCAACTCCTCACTATCTCCCACCTGCCCGATAACTGGCGCGAGCGAGCCGAAGCCAATAGGGCCTTTCCCCTCGGCAAAATGAAAAAAGAGAATTCGGCCAAGGGCTTGTAATTTGGCCGTATCTTTAGTAAAAATGGCCGTATCCAGAGTATTTGTTCCGGGAAAAGTCCTACTCTTTTTTTGAGAGGTTGTGCCATCATCGATGGCGTATACCGAAATAGCCTGAAGAATCGGGAATATGCCCAGGAGGCTCCTCAGAATTTCGATTCGGAGCGAGCGACCATTGCCGAATGGCAAGGCGC
>CAYNWC010000022.1:0-11527 GCA_964400805.1 uncultured bacterium
ACGACCACTTGCTTACCATGCAAGTGCTCTACCACTGAGCTACCTGGGCGTTTGCTCACCCAATTGGGTTCAAAAGCACACAATCATATGGTACTTGGAGCAATAAAATCAAACTTTTTCGAGCCAACAATTTCAAATTTTATTTTTGACGATAGACGATTCGCGCTTTGGTTAAGTCGTAGGGAGACATTTCCACCGTCACTGAGTCCCCGGCATATACACGGATGTTGCGCATCCGCATTTTGCCGCTCAAGTGAGCGATGACATGCATCCCGTTCTCCAGCACGACGCTAAAGTTCATATTAGGCAAAAGTTCTTCGACTTTGCCTTCCATCTTAATGGTTTCTTCTTTCGACATATGGTATTTTGACTCGGAAATGCTTCTTATGAAACCCTATTTTATCAATTAAAGTCAATGGCCATTAATAGTTCCACCAGGTAAAATCGCTCTTATCATGAGTGAGACCTTTGAAAAAAAATGTGGGGAAATGAAGAAAATTTTTGCTTCGCTCCCCCCCGCCCAGCGCTACGAGACGCTCATCCAAATGGGGCGGGCTCTTCCCCCTCTCTCCCCCGCTCTCAAAACCCCCGATCGACTCGTCTCTGGCTGCCAAAGCACTCTCTATCTCTCCACAACCCTACAAGATGGAAACCTCTTTTTTGAAGCCTCCGCCGATGCCCTTATTTCAGCCGGACTGGCCGCCCTCCTTATCGCAATCTATTCCGGCGAATCCCCTTTCACCGTCCTCAAATGCCCCCCCCACTTTATCGAGGAATTGGGCCTTTCCGCCTCCCTCTCCCCCAACCGCTCCAGCGGCCTGGCGCATATCTACCTGAAAATGAAGCAGGATGCTTTGAAATACCTAATTAAAATTGACTCGATCCCCGCCCGTCAGTAAGATGGCAGTCTCTCTATGAAACCGCTGCACGCTCTCCTCCTTCTCTTCGTCGTCGCTGTCTGGGGAATAAACTTTGTCTTCATCAAAATGGGGCTCGACGAGCTCCCCCCTCTCTTTCTTTGCTTCATCCGCTTTTTCTTCCTCAGCGTCCCCGCGGTTCTCTTTTTCAAAAAACCCCCGGCCTTCAAAATGGTGGTCTTATACGCGTTGGTGATGTTCGTATTGCAATTCGCCCTGATGTTCTCCGGCATGGCCCTCGGCATTTCGGCCGGCCTCGCCTCGATCCTTCTCCAGACGCAAGTCTTTTTTAGCATTTTCCTCGCCGCCCTGCTGCTCAAAGAAAAATTGAATCGATGGCAAGTCCTAGGGGCCCTCATCTCCTTTTCGGGGATCTGCTTAATCGCCCTTAAATTGGGAGATGAGGTCGTCCTCCCTGGATTTCTGGCGATTCTCGCGGCCGCAGCGACTTGGGGCAGCGGCAGTGTGATCGTCAAAAAAATGGGGAAGGTCTCCCCCGCCTCTCTCATCACGTGGAGCAGCACGATCGCTTGGCCTCCCCTCCTCTGCCTTTCCCTCGTTTTTGAAAAAAGCCACTCGATCCTTCTCGATTTCCACCATCTCGCTCCTCAATCCTACGGGGCCCTCGCCTTCATCATCCTTGCCTCCACCGTTTTTGCCTTCGGCGTTTGGAACTGGCTCCTTCAATCCTACCCCGTCGTCACCATCGCCCCCTTCACTCTCCTCGTCCCCATCTTTGGACTCCTTGCCTCCAGCATCTTCCTCAACGAACCCCTCGAGTCCTGGAAACTGCTGGCCGCCTGTCTCGTTCTCAGCGGCCTCTGCCTCAATTGGCTCGGCCCTCGCCTCTTTACGAAAAAAGCGACGAATCTGTAGTATCTTTCCCTTCAAAACAAGGAAAAATCTATGGCTGTGCAAGCGCTCCACCCCTACTTTACCGAGATTCCTCAAGACAAATTGCGATCGCTGCAGTGGAAGGCATTCGGTTGCGAGACCGTGGAAAAAGTCTGTTTGGTGGCCCTTGTCGCGATCGCCGCGGCCGTTCTGGCCATTTCTTTGGGAGCGCTTCCTCTCCTCGAAGCAGGCTCGGGCTGGCTTGTTTTGATGGCCCTTTCTCCTTTGCTCTTACAGCCAATCGCCAGCTCCTTCAAGGAATCGGCCGATGGGTACAAAGAGCAAGCCCAGATCGAAGAGCGGGTCGTTCGCCATCTGGGACTGATTTCCAACTGGTCTACCGCTCACATTGAGCAATTCTTTAGAGAGGAGGGTCTCAATCCCATTCCTAACCTAGATAAGTCGTTCCTTCCTCTGATCGCTCGTTTCTATGCTCTCAATGAAATGGGAGACAAGGCTGAACAAGAAGCGAACAAACAGCTAGGCCGAACCAATCTGAAAGGACTTCCCCGTCTGCGCAGCCGCTATATCGGGTGGGACTACCATGAGCGCCAAGCGATTCCCCGGAAATTTGAGGCGGCTCGGTTGCTGCAAATCATCCAATCCCCCTTTTCAAATCCCTCTCTTTCAGAACGGGGCCATTACCGACAGAAACGGTTTGATGAACGGATGGAGGGTCGCCATTATCAACCGATCAACGACACCTACTTTGTCTTCGACCGCTCCCTCAATCGCTCTCCTTTAACTCTCGAACAAATTGAGGATGATATGAAACCTCGAACCCTCCGGCCCTTGCTCTTTCTATAATAAACAGACAATGGCGTCTTGTTCGCCGCCGGTGATCTGGATTGCCCCATCGGGGTGAATGTAGATATCGAACTCGAGCCGGACGCCAAATTCGTCCGGCAAATAGATCCCCGGCTCAATGGAGAAACAGGTACTTGGCAAAAGGGGACGCACATCGTGCATCTCGAGATTGTCCATATGAGCTCCGCTCCCATGGAGTTCGACGTCGATGCTGTGCCCGGTTCGGTGGGTGAAGAAATCCCCATATCCCGCATCGGCGATCACCTTGCGAGCCGCCGCATCCACCTCCCACCCTTCGATCCGCTTTTTATGCTTGAAACGGCTCTCGATCAATGAACAGGCCGCTTTTTGCGCGCAGCGCACAATGGCGAAGATCTCCTGCTGGTGCGCGGTTGCCGCTGCCGCCGCAACGCCGACGCGCGTGATGTCGCCCCAGATGGTTTTCTCCCCTTTTTCCTTGGCCCAGAGATCGATGAGGAGAAAGTCACCTTTGCGAATAGGGCTCGCCCCTTTTGGCGTCGGCTGATAATGGGGATCGGCGCTGTGGGCATTGACACAGACGATGGGTAAATCCTCAGTAACAAGTCCCCTCTTCTCAAAGTCGGCAACGATTTTTTGGGCGACATCGTACTCTGTAACCGTCTCCCCTTTTTTGAGGTGATGGCCGATCCACGTCCACGCCTCGTTGACGATCTGATCGACGGCCTGACCGGCGCGGATTTGGCTGGCCGCCTGCTGCACATCTAATACCGCGGTGAAATAGGGGAGAAAATCGGCTGAACTGACGACTTCGACACCAAAAGAGCGAACCAAGTCGAGCGTGCCCCCATCGACTTTCGAGAGGTAGGGAATCGCATTCATCGGCGAATATTCCATGGCGATCCGCTTCTTCCCTTTCAAGAGCGCAGCTAACTCGGCGTGGAGCGATTGCCACGAGGCAAAGGTGCGCCGCGCTCCGGGACATCCATCGAGCCCATGCGGCTCGATTGCATGGACGATTTTGACCGGTTCCCCTTTTACGGGAATCCAATAGAACAGGCGGCGCTTGGTCACGAGATGGGACGGGATCTCTAAAAAGCGGTGGGCGAGTGGATTATTTTTCTGAAAATCATAGAGCAACCATCCGTCGAGGTCCCTCTCTTTCAAGAACTGCTGCGCTCGCTCGATCCGGTTCATCGATTCACGCTTTGAATCAGGGAAGCCGCTGCCGCGACTCGCAGAATGGGGAAAGGTTCGCGCAGGACGCCGACGAGGAAGCTATACGACTGCGCATTGCCCACGCGGCCCAATGCCTCGAGAATATGGAGCTTTTTGTCGTGGTCAGAGCTGGCATAGGATCCTTGCAATTCGCGCAGGACCGATTCGTCGCGGCCGAAAAGGGCGAGCACAAGACACGCCTGCAGCCGCACGTTTGCGTCGGGATCGTTCACCAATTGACGCACTCCCTCAAGCGCTGTCTCATCCCCTTCATGGAGCAGGGTAGCCGCAGCCACTCCGGAAATCCCCCAGCCCTTTCTCTGCAAAAAGGTCTTGAGCGCAGGCAGAGCGCGGGGATCTTCAACAAGAGCCAACAGGGAGACGAGATTGAGGCGCACCATCTGATCTTGCGCTTCGGGATAGTTGGGGATCTGGTCGTTGTGTCTCACCTGGCTCGGCAATAAGATCTCAAAGAGCGGGTTGGGCCGTTTCTCCAACATCCACATCCGCTTTTCAGTCTCTAAAAAATTGTAGATCAAATCGCAGCACCGCTGCACCTCGACCCGTTGCCCCAGCAATCCAAGCGCCACATTGGCCTTCACATAGGGATCGCTGCTCTCTTGCAGCGTCTGGATCGCGAGCGGAATCCCCTTGCCTCCCACAGCGGCCAACGCGGCGGCGGCGAAACGGCGATTTTCGGGCAGAGCATCGCTCAACCAGGGCCCCATCGCATCGGCGCCCAAGGCGGGATCGACCAAAAAGGCGGCCCAACTCGCCGTGATCGCAACAGCTGGGTCGGAATCGCGCAGCGCCGGCGCGAGGAGCTCTTTCGCCTCTGCGACAGTCATTTTTTCCCGATAAAAGAGACCAAAGGCATTGAGCGCGGCAATCCGCACAGCGGGATGAGTATCTTGCGCCAGCCGGAGGACTTCCTCTTTGGCCCCTTCCATCTGAAAATGGGGAGCGATCGAGCAGGCCAAATGGCGCAATCCCGCTCGGTTGCTCCGCGCGAGCGTCTGCAATTCAGGCAGCGAGATCTCCTCGTAAATGCCCAATAGCGCTTCGATGGCCAATTGCCGCTCCTCCATCGTCGTCCGCTCCGATTGGACGATCGCCTGCAGAGTCCCCGTCAGTTCTTTCATCTTCAAGGCGCCCATGGCCTTGATCACCTCGAGGCGGACCATCCATACTTTCTCTTGCTGGACCATCCGCCGGATCTCATCTTTCAGCGGCGCATCCCCATAGGCAGACGCCATTTGGACAGCGACCGAGCGGATCACCGCATTCGAATCGCGCATCATCTTCAATAGAATGGGAACGGCCCGCACATCATGCGTCAGAAACGCGCCGATGGTCGCCGCCAAGCGCACCCCATATTGGGTCGACTGCGTCCCCTTCTTCAACACGCCCCAGGCAAGCTCCTCGAGCAAATGGCGATCGTACAACAAATCGGGCTGCTCGAACGTCAGCCGATCCCACAGATCGAGCGCTTGTTCTTCCAGCCCGTTGGCGGCGAACGCTTCAACCAACGTTTTTCGAATCGGGAATGAATCGGGGTATTGATTGGCCAAAGCCTCAGCCTCGCCAAGAGCCGAAGGAGCGTCTTCGATCAAAAGATGGGCTTGCACCCGTCGAATCCCCTCTTCTTCAGAGAGTTGAGAAACCAAAAGAGCTGCCGCCACAAGCCAATTCATCGATGCCCCCCTATTTTCCCCCCTTATATGAGAATCAGGCCATTTTGCCCAGCACCCTTCCACCGATCAGGTGGAAGTGGAGGTGAAAGATCGTTTGACCCGCCTCCTCTCCATTGTTGGTCAGGAGCCGATAGTTTTCCGCAATCCCCTTCTCTTCAGCGATTTGCTGCGCCACCGCGACGATTTCTCCCAACAGCGGATAATCGCTGGGTTCCATCGATTGGATATTGCGAATTTCCTTTTTTGGCATGATCAGAATATGGACCGGGGCGACTGGATGGATATCCTCGATCGCCAAGATCCGTCCGTTTTCGAACACTTTTTTCGAAGGGAGTTTTCCCTGAATGATCAACCCAAATACCGTGCTCACGCGTGCCTCAAAACGATATGGAGCGCCTTCACTGCGGCCTCCTTTGTTTCCCAAATGGAGATGAAGCGCCCTTTATGGCAGAACACCGCCCCCTCAATCCCACTCGCTTTTTCTAGCGCCTCGGCGCGCAAACCGGCCCACGCTTCGGGCAACGCCTTGCGCACTTTCATCCGCTCCGCCAAGCTCGGCGGAATGCCCCGCAGCTTCCAATGAGGGCCCGACGGCATAATCACGAATTGCGCCGGATGCACCTCTCCACCTAAGTCAAAGAAATTCTCCAGCCAGGGAAGCGCCTCTTCGAAAACGAGCGCCTGCCCCCCTTCTGCCATCTTCTTCCTCACCAGCGCCCGGCAATCGAGCGTGTAGAAATGGCGCTGTTTCAGCCGTTCCAAATGCCCCACGGCAAAGTCGACCGCCTTAAAAAAGGCCTCCTCCATTTCTCTCGCGCTCGCATCATATCCGATCGGCAAAAAGTTGGAGATCACCTGTGAAAACGAAGCGGTGCCCGGCTCTAGCTTCGCTTGGCCATTGTCATGCGCATCGACCCCCATGATCAGCGCCCGATTCAGGTAGTCGTACAGATGGGACTCGGCAATTCCCCTCTCTTTCAGATAGAGCCACACCATCCCCGCGCTGCTCAGCGGCCCCTTGTACTCGGCCTGATGGTGGTCGAAGCGCCGCTTTCCTGGATCATAGACGCCCCCCACGTCGCAGACGTAGTCGCATTGCGCCAAGACTTTTTCCTCTCGCGTCCGATGGATCTTTTCTCGATCGATCTGGTCGAACAGGAGCAAGAGGGAGCAAGCCGTTACTTCGTCGGCGTGAAAAGAGCCATCGTGCGTGCCAAAACTGCGGGATTCCATTTTTTTCCGCCTCAGTTTATTCTTTCTCTAAAACAAGGTCAAGGTTGAGATGACTTCTCGTGTGCAGAACTATATAAAATCATATAACGACGTTGAAGAGGAAATTGGCGAAACCATTTCCGCTTTAAATGCACCCCTTGTTCACGCTCGAGTATTGCAACACCGCTCTGCAATCATCAAT
Organism: uncultured bacterium; assembly: GCA_964400805.1. Taxonomy (GTDB): domain Bacteria; phylum Chlamydiota; class Chlamydiia; order Chlamydiales; family SM23-39; genus REEB52. The sequence continues at coordinate 6,924 of CAYNWC010000022.1, forward strand.
CGGTTAGAGACCCATATTGCTGCCTTGGAATCAGCGCTCCCGGGAACGCAGAAACAGATTCACCTTTGCGCGATGTCTCATCTGACTACAGACCCCCTACTCGAAGCCTGTGCGAAACAGAAAATCGATCTTCAGAAAATCAGGGCCTCTTTCTCCCGTTTAAAAACCCTCCTGAACGGAACTACACAATGAAAATATCCAGTACGGCCTTCCAAGACCAGGGCGTCATCCCTTCCCTCTATACCTGCGAAGGGAAGAATATCAATCCCCCGCTCGATATCAGTGACGTCCCTCCCCAGGCCAAAAGCCTCGTCCTCCTCATCGACGATCCCGATGTTCCCAAAACCCTACGCCCCGATGGCAACTACGACCATTGGGTCCTTTTTAACATGCCACCCACCACCCACAAAATCCACGAGAACGCCATCCCTCCGGGCATTCAGGGAAAAAGTACTCACGGCAAAAACCAATATACCGGCCCCTGTCCTCCCGATCGGGAGCACCGTTACTTCTTCAAACTCTATGCCCTTGACCGGATGCTCGATCTTCCTCCCGGCGCCACCAAAAAAGAAGTGGAGCAAGCGATGGAGGGCCACATCCTTGCCCACTCTCAACTCATGGGCCTCTATGAAAAAGGGAAAGGATATTAAAATCCTGATCCTTTAACGTGAGGGAATGGAGAGCTATCTCATCCCCCATCATTACGACCTAGTCTCGCCCGATGGGCGCATCACGGCCCTCCGCACTCTCGACGCAAAACGGCGCACAGCCACCCTCAAAATCGGCCCCATCTCCCCCGTCTTCGTCGGCTTCCAGATCCCTCCCGAGTCGGTCGTCTTCAATCTCAAAAGCACCCTCGCCCAACTCGGGATCAACGGCATCCTGAACCATCTCCATCTCGATCGCAAACATCACTGCGCAGAACTCGAGGTGGAACTGATCGCCCTCGGCCATCTCGGCATCGCGATGCTCAATCTGCTCACCGTGGGCGCCAACCTCGGCAAACTCTTCGCCATGGATGAGCGGCGGCGCGTCCGCGATCCTGATTATCTGACGCGGATGTTCGGACGGAGCGACCGAAAAGGACGCCCCCTCTTATCGCTGGGCGGCCTCGAGGGCAGCGGCGCCTTGATCTTGGAAAAAATCGAAGGACGCGCCGTCGCTTTCCTCTCACTGCTCGATGGGATCGTCACCTATGAGACTGATGTCTACAGTTTTCTGCCCACCCTCGCAAAAGCCCTCTCTAGAGATATCGGCTACACGCGGCAACTCCTCCATCTGCATCAACATTGGGAAAAGGGAGTCCCTCGTCTCGTCCATCCGCAGGAGATCCTCCTCGTCAAGACAGCGCCCCTTCATATCCGCACGGTCTATGCGCGGGTCGTCGAATCGCTGCTCCCCTCAGGCATCCACCACACTTCAGCCAACTTTCTGCAACCCGACACGCTCGACTCGGGCGATGTCTATGAGCTCTATGGCTCGAGCAACCAGATCATCGACGATATCCCCCTCGAATTTTATACCCTCGAACCCTACCGCGAACACGTTTTTTTCGCCGACCGCGATCAACTCGTCGCCTCTCTCGAGGATCCCGAGAGCCTCTTCAAAGCGTTCGCTACCGCCCCCGAGCCGCAAAATCGGCTCGCCTCTGTCTTCATCGTAAAGGGGACGCAGATGCAAGAGCTGCAATCCAAAGACTGGATCACCCGCGACCCGATCAAACATGACTTTCCCGGCCTCGCTCACCCGGCCCGCCAAGCCCTCGTCGTCGAAAAATATATCGAGCACCAACCCTCCTATCCGTTCCTCAAGGCCATCCAAGAAGGGCTCATCACCTCGCAAGGAATCCTCCTCTCTCGCCACTTCCCCACTCCCCTGCTCAAACGGATGCTCCTCAACGAACAGATCCTCCGCTACCTCAAACGGATCTACTTTCGCTATCCTTCCAGCTCCCACAATGGATTCTTTTCCCACGAAGATCGCGCCATGCTCGTCGATCTCGCCAAATTCGGCGTCCCCGTCTATTGGGTCGACGATCAGATTCTCCAGTATGTCCTCAAACCCGAAAAGGAATCGGGCCTCTTCGTCCCCGTCGCCCTCGTCGAAACATTCCGCAAAGCGACCGTCTTTGGCGTCTATGGCTCCTACCTCCAGCCGGGCACCTTTGAACAAGAGCTCCGCGCCCTGCTCGAAGGCGTCCTCGCCCTGCGCCCATCCGTCGATCACCCACTCCTCTCCAAAGACACCCCGATCGCCCTCCTCACCGGAGGCGGCCCAGGCGCCATGGAGGTGGGCAATCGAGTAGCCCGCTCAGTCGGCATCCTCTCCTGCGCCAACATCGTCGATTTCCGCGCCACAGATCACTCCGTCGTCAGTGAACAAAAGCAAAACGCCTTCATCGATGCCAAAATGACCTATCGCCTCGACCGCCTCGTCGAGCGGCAAGCCGAGTTTTTCCTCGACATCCCAATCTTTCTTCCCGGCGGCATCGGGATGGACTTCGAATACTGCCTGGAAGAAGTGCGGCGCAAAACCGGCAGCACACTGGCCACCCCTGTCCTCCTCTTCGGCGAGCCCGATTATTGGCGGCAAAAAGGGACCTCCCGCTTCCAGCTCAATCAGGCCACTGGAACCAGCAAAGGCTCTGAATGGGTCAGCAATTGCTTCTATTGCGTCCAGACCGCCCAGCAAGGGCTCTGGGTCTTGCGTCAATTCTTTGAAAATACGCTGAAAATCGGCAAGGACGGGCCGATCTATGAAGAAGGCTTTTGCACAGTACCTTAAAACCCGTAATTTACGTTGAATTCAAAATAGTGGGTTCGTTCTTTAGCGAACTGCCCCTCTAGAGAATAGCCTTGGTGGTAGCCCACGTAGCCCCGGAACTTGCGGCCAATGCCCTGCATTTTGCTGAACTCATAGCCCGCGCGATAGGTTCCGTCGAAGTTGTAGTGGAGCTGTTGCCAGTTGCGCCACAAAATCGCGATGAAGCACGTCCCGTACAACCGCTGTTTATGGAACATACTCCCCAAAAAGCGGGCCTCTGTTCCATATTCGATATAGAGCGGCTTCCACTTAAAAGTGGGATCGCTATGGACATTCACCCCAGGTCCCACAAAAAGGCGGATCGCCTCTGACGCCTGATATGAAACGAAAAAGTCAACCGCCTCAATGCTCGGATTCAACCGTTTCACGTTGGGGTGATCGATGATGTACTCATCGCCCAAGTGACCTGAGATGTGATATCCCCTCAATCGGAATGACCACTTATCCCTTGCATACGTAATCGGGATCCCTACATAGAAGTCCGTGTTCACCAACTCGGCCGTTCCGTTCGCATAATTTGGATGTGGGTCCATGTTGAATACCGACCAGATCCCCGCCTCGATCCCGATCTGCATGTCGCCGCCCCAGAACAGGTCAAGCCATCGGTAAATCCCAAAATCATCTCCCAGCGAAATGCCGACACACTTATTTCCGCACACCTTGTCCCCGCTGCGCCAGCCGATGCTATAGGTCGCTGCCCTTGGATCGGCGATCAGCGGCAAAAACAGCTCCGTCATCTGGGGGAACCAGATCCCGTTGATCTGCGGGCGCTCCACATATTTTTTGCGCAGCTCCACATCCTCCGGCGGCACTCCATCCAGCACCGTCACCTCTTCCACTCCCGGCACATCCTTCACGAACGCCATGATACTGTTGGCGAGCATCCGGTTTTTCGGCATATTCGCCAGCCACACCTTCCGATTCTTCACCAGAACGATCACTCGATACTCTGCGTAGTTCATATCGACCAGCGCCTGGATATAGCCCTCAAAATAGGGATCGGTCGCCGTCCTCACTTCCGGTGGGATGCTCTCTGAGCGGGTCAAAACGACAGCTACATTGGCAGATGGGTCTATTGCCTCCTCTGCAAATGCCGCTCCGAAAAGAAGTAAAAAGGTCAAAGTAGTAGATTGAACAATGCGCATATGTCGGGATCCCTTTAATCCCCTATATACACATCACTCTTTTATCAACAAAGGATCTTTTGCGAATTTACTCTGCAGCATTCGAATGCCGCTGTAGAAGCAGAGAACGCCTCCCATGGTCAATACTTGGATGGGGCCGCATATGCCGGTCAACCAGCCACCTAAAGGCGGCGCCACTATGCCTCTCAATCCTGCCATCGCCACATTGACCCCCGTGTATCGTGAGCTGTCCTCTTTTCCCGCAAAAATGGGCCCCGACAAGCTCCAAACCAAATGGCTTCCTCCCTGTCCCACTCCATACAAGAAAAAAGCCACATATAACCAAACGATATTCCCCATTGAAAGACTCAGTAGGACGGGGAACATTCCGATGAACAAATACACCAGGCCGGACATCTTCAATACATTCATCCGATCCATCCATCTCGCCCACACGGGCAGAGACACGGCCGTTCCCAAACTCTTCGCGATCGATATTGCCCCTGCGATCTCCAGATAGGAGACTCCTAGCTCGTTCACCATGAACAGGATGATCGCCGGCTGGATCAGCATAATTCCGAAGCCAAACACCATCAATCCCCACTGGAACCTTGAGAATTCTGGCCGCTCCTTGATCAGCTGGTAGCTATCTCTCCA
>CAYNWC010000023.1:0-7853 GCA_964400805.1 uncultured bacterium
TTTTTCATGGACAAAACCCTCCATGAATTTCTTCACTTCATAGAAAGTCATTTTCGGGAGCAGGCAATATCTTTCTTTATGCTCAAAGAGCTCCTTTTCGAACCCCTGGAGTTCTTCGCTGCTCTTATCCAGATCAGCGTAGAGCAAAAACCCCTCCACCTTATCGAGATAAAAATCTCTTTCATCATCCGACTTGGCAAAGGCATCCATCAACCGATGGTACCTCAATATCAACGGATTTTTTGCTTGGGGGAAATTGGATTTCATGACCGCTCAAAAAGATTTAAGTAAACCATAGCAGAGAAAAGAAAATAAGAGAAGGGGATTATTGAATGGTTATAGTGATTGGGGTGCTCTCGGTTTGGGAACTGGTAAAAGCGGTCACGGAATAAGAGGTTGCGACCCCCTTCGGCCGGTTGTGGTCTTGGTACTCAAATGTCGAAGCGCCGAGGGTAGCGATCTTCACGCCGTCGCGATAAACAAAATAGCCGGCAACACTCTCGGAGGAACTGGCTTGCCATTGAAGGGTATTGTATTGCTCGTAGCTCAAGCCAAAATCATTGGTTTGTTGCTGGCCTTGGAGATTGCTGGGGGGAAAAAGAAGAGGGCTTATAGCGATACCGGCGGGCAGGCTACCTACAGGAATAGGCGATCCAAAGATCGTATTGTCACTCGTTCGAATCACCGAGACAGTACCGTCGCCTTGATTCGTCACGTATGCAAAGGCTCCATCGGAAGTGATGGCAATATCAAAGGGGTGTGTACCTAGAGAAATGGGAGATCCAAAGATCGTATTGTCACTCGTTCGAATTACTAATACGTTATTACTAAACTCATTTGCCACATACGCAAAGGCTCCATTTGGAGTGATCGCAATTCCTCTAGGCATCATCCCTACAGAAATGGGAGACCCAAAGATCGTATTGTCACTCGTTCGAATCACCGAAACAGTATTGCCATCCTGATTCGTCACATAAGCATAAGCCCCGTCGGGGGTAATCGCAATGTCAAAGGGGTGAGTACCTACAGAAATGGGAGACCCAAAGATCGTATTGTCACTCGTTCGAATCACCGAGACAGTATTGTCATCCCGATTCGCCACATAAGCATAAGCCCCATTGGGGGTAATCGCGATGTTCTGAGGGTTACTACCTACAGTGATGGGAGATCCGAAGATCGTATTGTCACTCGTTCGAATCACCGAGACGGTATCATCAGAAGTATTCGTCACATACACAAAGGCTCCATTTGGAGTAATCGCAATCCCATTAGGGACGTTACCTACAGTAATGGGAGATCCAAAGACCGTATTGGTACTCGTTCGAATCACGGAGATGGTAACGCTAGACGTATGCGTCACGTACGCAAAGGCTCCATCGGGAGTGATCGCGATCTCCAGAGGGGAGCCGCCTAGCACAGGCGACGCAATGACTGTATTTGTGCTCGTATCGATCACAGAGACAGTAACCTCATTCGCCACATAAGCAAAATCGGCAAATGCTTGACTCACAGAAATCGCTAAGACCCAGAATCTCATATCACTCCCATAAAAATTCCTCAAAATTGACCTCTTCCCCGTTTTTTGTCAAATGAACTTTTTACACTCTCCCCTTCTCTCTTATTCCTCGTTGATCTATATTTTTACGCAGGAGAGAACCGTTATGTTGGATTTGAAAGAACTGCGGAGAGATCCGACGGGGACTGAGGAGAAACTGCGCAATAAAGTGCCCGATGTCTCTTTAGGGAGAATTCTAGAGCTGGATGAGCGCCTGCGCGCGCTCAAGACCGAAGTCGAAGAATTGAAGTCGAAAAAGAATCACTCTTCGAAGGAAATCGGCCTGAGAAAGCAAAAGGGAGAAGATATCTCCACCGCAATGCTAGAGATGAGTCAGCTGGGAGAGCGGATCGCTCAGGGCGATGGGGAAATCGCCCAGGTGGAAGAGGAGCTGAAACACCGGATCGCGGTCTTGCCCAATTTGCCCATGGACGATGTCCCGGTTTCGCCGAGTCCCAAAGACAACGTCTGCATCAAGGAATGGGGAACAAAAAGAACCTTCGATTTTCCCTTTAAAAATCATGTCGAACTGAATGAAAAACTGAAGCTGTTTGACTTTGCCCGCGCGGCCAAGATGTCGGGTTCGGGTTGGCCTCTCTATGTGGGGATGGGCGCCCGCGTCGAATGGGCTCTGCTCAACTATATGCTCGACATCCACCGAAAAAATGGCTTTACCCAAGTGATCCCTCCCCTGCTCGTACGCCCGGAAATGATGTATGGCGTCGGCCAATTGCCCAAATTCGAGAATCAGCTCTTCAAGATCCGCGATGAGGACTATCACCTCTACCTGATCCCCACTTCAGAAGTTTCCATCAATGGGATCCATTTTGATGAGATCTTGGAAGAGGAGCAATTGCCTCTGAAATATACCGCTTACACGCCCTGTTTCCGGCGCGAAGCGGGAGCTGCGGGATCGCAAGAGCGAGGACTGATTCGGATGCACCAGTTCAATAAAGTGGAGCTCTTCTGCCTAACAAAACCCGAAGAGAGTTCCCAAGTCTATAACGAGATGCTCGCCAGCGCCGAAGAGGTGCTGCAGGGGCTCGGCATCCACTATCGAAATATGCTCCTCACCACGGGAGATATGTCGTTTGCGGCTGCTAAGACGATCGACATCGAGGTGTGGTTGCCCGGCCAAAACCGCTACTACGAGGTCTCTTCGGTCTCCAATTGCACCGACTTCCAGGCCCGCCGCTCCCAAATCCGCTATCGCCATAAAAAAGAGAAACCCCAATTCGTCCACACTCTCAATGGATCGGGCTTGGCCACCTCGCGCCTCATGGTCGCCCTTTTGGAAAACAATCAACAAGAAGATGGGTCGATCCTTGTGCCAAAAGTGCTTCAGAAGTATTTAGGAGAAGAGACCATTAACTAGAGGCATTTTTTATGTTGGAGAAATTCATCCATTTTCTAAACCACTCTCCAACAGTCTATCACGCGGCGCGGGAGATCGGCATTCGGCTTGCAGAAGCCGACTTCACTCCCTTGCAGGAGGGGGAAAAGTGGAAGCTCGAGCCGGGTAAGGGCTATTTCGTCCAACGGGAAGACACCCTCCTCGCCGCTTTTCGCCTCCCGAAAAAGTTCCCCACGTCCGCCACTCTCCTCGCTAGCCACATCGATAGCCCCGCCCTCAAAATCAAACCTCAGCCGGAGATCTCCTCGCACGGCATCGGCCTTTTTGGCACCGAGCTCTATGGCGCCCCCCTTCTTCACACCTGGCTCGACCGGGACCTGGCCATTGCGGGCCGGATCATCGTTACAACCAGCAACGGGCAGTGCGAATCGAAAGTGGTCCTTCTCGATGACTATCCCCTCATCATCCCCGGTTTAGCGATCCATCTCAACCGCGAGATCAACGAGAAAGGGCTCACCGTTCACAAGCAAGACCATCTCAAGGCGATCTTCACCCTCCGCTCCAAGGAAAAGCATCTGGAAGATTGGCTCCGCAAGCATCACGCCTTCGATCAACTCCTCAGCTTCGACCTCTTTCTCATCCCCACCGAAAAAGCTTCCTTTCTCGGCTTCGAAGAGGAGCTCATCTCCTCCTACCGCCTCGACAATCTCACCTCTGCCTGGGCTAGCCTCGCCGCCCTTCTCGAAACCTCAGCGCGTCCCGACGTCATCCAAATGGCCATTTTCTGGGATCATGAGGAGATCGGCTCTAAGACCTATGCGGGCGCCGATTCGCTCTTTGCCAACGAAACGCTCGAGCGCATTTGTCTCCAATTCAAGATGGATCGGGAGGATTTTTATCGTCTCAAGAGCCGTTCGCTCTGCCTTTCCTGTGATGTGGGGCATGGCTATCATCCGAACTACCCTGAAAAATTCGATCCTCAAAACACTCCCCTCCTCGGCAAGGGGCCCGCTCTCAAGTTCAGTTCCAAGTATGCCACTACCGGCGCTACGGCAGCTCCCCTCTTCCATCTCGCCCAGCGCAACAAAATCCCCCTCCAAACCTTTGCCTCCCGCTCCGATCTTTCCTCTGGCAGTACCGTCGGCGCCCTCATGGCCTCCACCCTCGGCATCCCCACCCTCGACCTCGGCATCTCCACTCTCTCGATGCACTCCATCCGCGAAACGATTTCAGCGAAAGATGAGATGTGGTTGTATCAGTTGTTGAAAGCAGCTCTCGAAGAGCCACTCGTACATATAGAGGAAAGTTAATGAACCACTTCAAAGGGAAGGACGCCCTTCAACATGTAATTGACGCCCGTCTAAAAGGGCGGATGGCGTCGGCGGAAGTGCATGGGCGGGAGATGCCGGGGCATGTGAGCGCTGCGGCCGATGCGGCCAAGGAGACGGGGGTGATTCTCGTGATCCTTTGGATGCTCTCGGGAAGCGGAACAGTGATGGGAATATTCGTGGCCGGATGGCTGGTGTGGAAGGTGGGACGAAGCGCAATCTTGGGCTGGTCTTGCTTAGAACGGTTGCATCGGGTGATCGAAGAGGAACGATGGGAAATCGAACACCATCGCCCTCAAGAGAAGGAAGAACTAAGAGCACTGTATGCAGCGAAAGGATTCTCGGGCAAATTGTTGGATGAGGCCGTCGAGGTGCTGATGGCCGATGATAACAGGCTATTGCAGGTGATGCTGGAAGAGGAATTGGGCCTGTCGTTGGGAACGTACGAGCATCCGCTCAAGCAGGCGATGGGGGCTTTGGTGGGTGTGGTGGGCGCCGCGGCAGTGGTGTCGGTGGGATTTTTTCTGCTGCCGGGATGGGGAGTGAGCGTGTGCGCAGGAGTGGTGATCGCCTTGTCGGCAGGGACGAGCGCGCAATTGGAGAGAAATCGGGTGATTGCCGCGATCATTTGGAACCTGGCTGTCGCCGCGCTGGCCGCAGGAACGTCCTACTTCCTAGCTCAGCTGGTATTATGACGCCATATCTTTTTGACGAATTTTTCTCTTCGGGCAGAGAGGAGAGTATCAGCCCTTTCCTCACTTTGAACAGCCGCCGTTGGGGCAAAAATCTCTCGCTGAAAAGCGCCTCGGGTTCAGCCTGCTTGCTGGCTTTGGCCTTCGCCTTTTCATTTGTGAACCCCTCTATTTCTTATCTTTTCCTCTCGTTCGTCTACTTTTTTTCAGGAGTGCCCGCTTTGATCGCCTCTCTGAATGACCTAAGGCATTTGGAGATCAACATCGACGTGCTGATGACCTTGGCGGCCTTTTTGGCCGTCGCAATCGATAGTGGATTGGAAGGGGCTCTGCTGCTGGTTCTATTTGAATTGTCCCACGGAATGGAAGAGACGGTTTCTCATAAAGCGCGCAGCGCCCTGCACAACCTCAACAACCTCGCGCCAAAATTCGCCCATATTGTGGACAGAGAGGGCATTTCGTATGAAAAATCAGTGCGGGAAATCGAGGTGGGCGAAAAAGTGTTGGTGAAACAGGGAGAGATCGTTCCGCTAGATGGGAAAGTGATCGAGGGAACTTCTTCGCTGAATTTGGTCCACTTGACCGGAGAGAGTTTGCCGGTGGCAAAGACAGTGGGAGAGGGCGTTGCGGCGGGGGCCCGCAATCTCGAGGCGGCTCTGGTGATCGAAGTGCAGAGGACAAGCCCTGATTCCACGCTGAGCCGCATCATCCAACTCATCACACAGGCGCAGGAAGCAAAACCCCGCTTACAGAGATTTTTCGACCGCTTCGGAAAGTCCTATGCGACAACGATCATCGCCCTCACGTTCCTGTTTGCTCTCAGCTTCCCCTTCTTGTTGGGGATGAGCATGGAAGTTTCTGTGTACCGTTCCTTGGCCTTTCTCATCGCCGCTTCTCCATGCGCTTTGATCATCGCAACACCCACGGCTTATTTGAGCGCGATCAGCGCCTGCGCGCGCAAAGGAATTTTGCTGAAAGGGGGCATTACGCTCGATGCACTGGCCAGTTGCTCGGTGATCGCGTTTGATAAAACAGGGACGCTGACGACGGGCGATCTCCAGTGCACGGCGACCGATTGTCCCGACGAGGCGCTCGCGATCGCCTACGGCCTGGAGCGACAGGTCGTCCACCCGATTGCCACAGCGATCTGCAAACTCGCCCAAGAAAGAGGCGTCCGCCCCGCAGAGATCGCCGAATTTAAGGCCCTCCCCGGCTTTGGCATTCGGGGCAGCGTCAAAGGCGTTCCCGTCGCCATCGGTCAGCCCGAATCGATGGGAATCCAAATGAAAGAAGAAGGTGTTTTGGCCGCTCTTTCCATCGGTTCCAAAACTTATTTCTTCCACTTCGCCGATCAGGTGAGAAAAGAGGCGGCGCAATTGATTGAGGATCTGCCACTGCGCTCCATCATGCTCACCGGCGACCATGCGAACAATGCGAATCGGGTCGCTCACAGCGTGGGCATTCGGGAAGTGTATGCGAACCTGCGCCCGGAGGACAAACTCGATAAGGTGGCCGCCCTTTCGGAAACAGAGGGGCTTGCCATGGTGGGCGATGGGATCAACGATGCGCCCGCTCTGGCCCGCGCCACTGTCGGCATCTCGATGGGGCGCATTGGAAGCGCCACCGCGGTTGACGCATCGGATGTCGTTCTCCTCAATGACGACCTGGCTCTTCTCTCTTGGCTTTTTCAAAAAGCAAACCAGACGCTCCGCATCGTGAAACAAAATCTGACGCTCGCCTTGGGAGTCATCGCCCTCGCCACCACCCCCGCCCTCCTCGGTTGGGTCCCCTTATGGGTGGCTGTCCTTTTACACGAAGGGGGCACTGTGTTGGTGGGATTGAATAGTCTACGGTTGTTGAAGAAAAGTAACTTTTAAATCGGGGCGAAGAGAGGAAACTTTACTCAATGCCTCGTCACGAAGAAAAAGACCTTTCGATTTCCATATAATTAATTTTTTCAAATTTGGCAGTTTAGAAGTCGCCTCGGTCAAAACAGCTTTCGTGAGGCTATAATTATCGATCAGAGAGAGTTCTTCAAAAGTTTGAGGCTGCTGGGCCAGCGCAGTGAGAGCCTTATCTATGTCAAAAGAACCTCTCAAATCTAAGCATTTCAAAGAAAGGAGAAGAGGCAATGATTGCTGCAATTCTCTTATATCCGTCTCGTTCGTGCAGGAGAACTGAAGCGTCTTAAGCTGTGGACAGGCAGAAAATATGGATGCCAGCCCCCCAACTGTTGGATGCAAAGCGCCTAAGTCCAAAACTTCTAGAGAAGTTAAAAAAGAAAGCGCTTGTTTGATTCCCTCTGCAGTTAGACTGCGGCAACTTTTGATTTGTAGACATCGTAGCTTCGAAGATCCCGATTCATTGTCTCGGCATTTAGAAGCCAAAGCAATAAGCTCAGAGTCTCTGATCAGCCTTCCTGATAGATCCACAGAGTGTAGCTGCGAAAGGAAGGGGAAAGAAAATCCTCGAAACAACTCTCTATCCAAGTAGCATTCGCTCTCCAATTGCCATTCACTCCTAGATAGATTTAGTTTTTTCATGTTTCTACATGCTGTAACTAAATGCTTCGCTTCGTTCGCACTCACCTCACAATTTGCTAAGATCAATTGTTCTACTTTATCAAAAGGAGAGGAGAAGGCTTTTTCTAATTCCTTTCGTCTGAGTAGGTCGAGTTGTGCGAGGTTGTCCCGTCCGAAGTTAAGAAAAGACACACCTTGTTTTTGATCAGGGGTAAGCTCAGAGAGGAAATGGATATAGGCGTCGACACCGTCTCTTCTGTTCCTTTCTACGTGTCTGGTGATCTCTTTAGAGAATAATTGCTGGTCGAACAACTCAGGAGATAAAGCCAAGAAGGGCGCCCGCTTGAATTTCCCTCCCATTTCTAAGTAGGTATTTGCATTGCGAGGATTGTCGAAGAACTG
>CAYNWC010000023.1:7953-11436 GCA_964400805.1 uncultured bacterium
GGAGGCCCTATGTACACCAGAATCTTCTGCCACAGTTCCTCTGGAAGCGCCAATATTCCCGAACTCTGTTCTTGCCTGGGAAGATCTCCGTGCGCAATCTTCATCGCTTTTGAAATCGAAGCCAAAATCAAACCTAATTAATTTTTTAAGATTATATTATAACATATAGGATGGCCAAAATCTCCCTTTTTTCGTAAAAGGAGGGAATGGACCCGTCCCCAGATCAGTCCCCCCTGTCTCCTGATGAAATGAAGCAGGCCTCGAACGCTGAGTCTCAGGCATTTGAGAATGCCTACCGCTGGCTGGAAAAACACATGCCGCCTAGCTTTCTGGAGGCGGTCGATCAAGAAACGCGCATTCTGATCGCGCGCAACTTGTTGAGTTTCTGCCTGCAAGATCACTTCACGCCGATCTACTTCAAGCACAAGATCATTGTGCTATGCGCCGATGGCCCTGACGCCGACCTGCAGATCTTCAAAAAGTATCAGGGCCTCGTGATCCGCTATTACCGGACCTTCGTGTCGAATGTCCCCCCTCCCTGCGAAAAGAAGGGGAATCTGAAGATCGCTCTCCTTTACTTCCATGACCTGTCCAAGGGAGAGAAGATCCCAACGGAGCGAAAAAAGGAACTGTTTCAACTGGCGCGCGAGCATAACCCGCAGTTAGGAGATGAAGAGGTCGAAGGGCTCGTGCAGGGATTGACGCCCAATTTTCTCCACTCGATGGCAGGGGAAAGGCTCTCGCTGGCGCTCGAGATGTTTTTCCGGGCTAAGAGCCGCGATCAATGCCAATACGAAGCGCGGCGCAATGAGAACTGGAAAGCCAAAGAAGCCCCCTCTTTGCAGGTCGTCTTAGCCTGGCGCAATGTCCCAAAGGCCGGATTTTTGTTCCACCTGGCGCAGATCATCTATTCCCATGGGTTGGCGCTGCAAAAGGTGGTCGGAACGTACATCGACCTCTCGAGCACCGAAACGATTCTGATCCTCTCGCTGGGCTTGCATGGGCTCAAAGGCAATGCCGCTTGGGAAGAGGCCGATATCGAAGATTTTTTACGCGAGTTTGTCCTCGTCAAGTACTTTGAGACGGACGATCGGATCCATACAACCTTCGTAGAACCCCGATTGCTGACGGGCAATGAGGGGCATCTCGTGCGCAACTTCGTGAGTTTCGCCCACCAGGTGCTGGTCTATGCCGATCCCTATCTCTATTCCTATGACAATACGATCGAGGGCTTCTGTCGCCATCCGGAACTGACCGTGCAGCTCTGTAAGGCCTTTGCGGCGAAATTCAATCCTGAAAAGCCAGATATTGCCAAGTATGAAGCGCTGAAGAAAGAGCTCTTTGCGATGCTGGAAAAACTCGACACCGGCCAAGCGGCCAATGATAGCCGCCGCAAAAACATTCTGAAACAGGCGCTCTACTTCATCGACTTCATGCTGAAGACCAATTTCTATCGCCATAATAAGTGCGGCTTTTCCTTCCGGTTGGATCCCCAATACCTCGATCAAGTCCCCTTCAACCGGAAAGAGAAATTCCCCGAGCTTCCCTATGGGATCTTCTTTGTCCGAGGGATGCGCTACATCGGTTTCAACATCCGCTTCAAGGATCTGGCGCGCGGCGGAGTGAGAACCGTCATTCCCGAGAGAATGGAATATTATCTCCAAGAGCGGAACAATATTTTTTCGGAAGCCTACAATCTGGCCTATACGCAGCAGAAGAAAAATAAAGATATCCCCGAAGGGGGGGCCAAAACGGCGATCCTACTCGAGCCTTTTGAGGTGTTTGCTGAAGAAGAGGCGATCTTCAAAAAGGAGATGGAAGCCGACGGAATCGATGAAACCGTGCAGCAGGAAAAGTTGAAGATTTATCGACGCGATCACAAGCTCGACTATCTTTACACCTCGCAGCGCTCGTTCATCGACTGTTTCATGACGCTCATCAATTGCGAAGAGAATGGGACCCTGCGCGCCTCCTCGATCGTCGACTACTGGAAGCGGCCCGAATATATCTATCTCGGCCCCGATGAGAACATGTTCAACGATATGATCGTCTGGATCGCCCACTTTGCCGTCGAGCACAACTACAAGCCTGGCCGCTCCTTTATGAGCAGCAAGCCGGGAGCGGGGATCAACCACAAAGAATATGGAGTCACCTCTTTTGGCGTGAATGTCTATCTGCAGGAGGTCCTTCTCTATCTCGGCATCGATCCGCGCAAGGACCCATTCACCATCAAGATCTCTGGCGGTCCCGATGGCGATGTCGCCGGCAATGAACTCGTCAATCTCTTCAAATACTATCCACAGACCGCCAAGCTGCTCGCTCTCACCGATGGTTCGGGAGCGATCTACGATCCCGAAGGGCTCGATCTGAAAGAGATGGTCGAACTCTTCCGTCAGGCTCTGCCGATTCGCAACTATCCGCCCGACAAACTGCACAACGGCGGCTTTCTCCTCGATATCCGGACCAAACGGGAGGAGAGCGCCTACGCGCAGCAGACGCTCATGTGGCGCAAAACGAAAGGGAAAGCGGTGCAAGATTGGATCTCGGGCAATGAGATGAATCAGATCTACCGCAACAACGTCCACCAGGTGAAAGCCGACGTCTTTGTCACTGGCGGCGGCCGCCCGCGCACCCTCAATGAGGGCAATTACCTCACCTATCTCGACGACACCGGCAAACCCACCTCGAAGGCGATCGTCGAAGGAGCCAATCTCTATCTCACTCCCGGCGCGCGCCATGCCCTGGAAAAACTCGGCGTCCTCATCATGAAGGATAGCTCCTGCAATAAAGGGGGCGTCATCTGCTCTTCCTTTGAAGTGCTCGCCAGTCTCTGCATGACCGAGGCGGAGTTTCTCCAAGAGAAAGTCGAGTATGTGAAAGAGGTCCTCGAGATCATCGGCAAAGCGGCCTTCAAAGAAGCGCATCTCCTCCTTGAAACCCATCGAAAAACGGGCGCTTTCCTCACCGACATCTCCGAGCACATCTCTGAGAAGATCAACCTCTTCAAGTACCAACTGCTCGATCATCTCGAAGGGCTCGACATCATGCGCGAAGAGGCGCTCCTCAAGTGCCTCTTCCAATACTGCCCTCCCCTGCTCCGGCAGCGCTACCGCAACGGCATCCTCGCCATGCCCACCATCCACAAGAAGGCAGTGATCTCCGCCTATCTAGCCGCCCACCTCGTCTATAAATGGGGCCTCGACTGGAACCCCACCGTCGTCGACGTCCTGCCCATGATCGCCGAAGATCCCGACATCGTCGGGTCGTAAAAGGTGTTCTAAGAAACTGTCTGCGCACGTTAAAAGAAATAACAGGATGGACAGGATTAGGAATAGAGAGCTTTTTACTTCCTTTTCAACCGACGAAAGTCTCTACTCTTCTATCCTGTTAATCCTGCCATCCTGTTATTATTTTCTAATTGCGCCGAGCTGCCCGTCAATTTTATTTTGACGCAAATCAGGCCATAAACTCTCTAAAGCATTC
>CAYNWC010000024.1:0-11402 GCA_964400805.1 uncultured bacterium
TAGGTGCAGCTTCAAGCGCAGATCAATGAGTCAGAGGCGGCGAAGATCGATCGGATCAATCGGGCCCAAGGGGAGGCGGAGGCGATAGAAGTGCTTGCCCAAGCGAGCGCCAATGGAATCCAATTGATTGCGGCAGCTCTGGGGCAATCTGGTGGAGAGAAAGCGGCGGCCCTTCAAGTTGCCGAGAAGTACATTGACGCATTCCGCCAACTGGCCAAAGAGACGAACACGATTGTCCTGCCCTCCAACCTACAGCACCCCGGTTCAATGATTGGGGAGGCGATGGCGATCTATGACACGCTCAAGCGCAAAACGAGCCCCTACTCTCTGCCTGTAGAAAAAGGCTAAAGAGTTAAAAGGGGGGCAGAAGACGTCCCCATCCTCACCTAGCCAGAAAAGAGCTATTTCAAGTTGAGATTAACTGGGTTGGTACATTAGAGTATTGCCTGCATTTATAAATCAGGAGAAGTCATGCGCATTTCTACTCTACCCAGCTCCTCCGCTCAAAGAGTGGAGCACCCCCCAAGGAGAAACAGAGGCGCGACGTTCATGCAAACGCTCTCAAAGGTGGCCAAAATCGCACTCTTCTCTTTTGCTCTCTTCTACACACCCTCCTGTCACGCGCAGGGGGCTTTGGGCCGAACTACCTCTGTAGAATCGTTCCAACAGTGCCCGGTTTTCAGGAATCCTTTTCAGCGGGAGCCTACGGAAATGAACCCATTGAGAGGTGCAACAGGTATTATCACGGAACAAGACGCAGCAGAGCTAGTAAGCGAGCGACTGCTTGAAGGTATGCTGGCAGAGAGGCCTGAAGCGCAAACACTTGAACTGTTAGAGCTAGCACCATCTGAAGCAAATGATAGGATCGATTCTAGACCTAAACTTCTGAACGAAATAACGTATCACCTGTTTTCGATACAGCCTTGGCAACTCAATATCGCTTTACGAGATTTGCGGGATAAAACAGCCATTATTGTGGAGGAGACATTTTCTTTGCTGCAAAAGGCAAAATCATGGGTGGTAAGGCCAGAAGTTCCCCCCTTGCCAAGCCCATTCGAGATAGCGCGTAAAATGGAAGAGATTAACCGGAACCACGCAGACCGTGTCGCAGGAACACCTGGAAGCCAGCCGACGGGCGACCGTGAAGAAATCGAAGTCGGTCTAAGAGAACGTATGGCCGCCGATAAAAGATATATACTGGGACGCCAGGCTGCTATCCCAGGATGGCTCGGAATGCAGCAGGAGGAGAGAGCCGCCGCAGAAAAGGCTGTTGAGTTAAGAGGCTATGTACCTGAAGAGCACTTGCAAGGTCCGCGCACTATATGGCTATATCGCTACCTATTCTTAAAGGACATGATGGATGCTATTCCAGAACACCTGGAGATGACGCCAGCAGAAGAATCCGACGTGATTCAGTCAGTCAGAGCAGAACCCGATTTCTCCTCGCCATTTGCGATGCTTGGCGATCTCGTGACAACATCGGCTGACATGGCGACCAGGACAACAGAATCCTCTTCCAGGCCGTACAAACCCACTGTAATCTTTTCCTCTTTTCCACTTGAGACGCCGCTTCCGGCAGCAGAGGAGCCGAAAGAGAGTAAATCAGTAGGAGAAAAAATTTCGGATGAGGCCTCTAGCATCCCTCTCTGTTTCTCTGGAGTTAAACCATCGCCCCTAGGGCTGTCATGGGCGGCACTGAAATGCGGTCTGAAATTCGCCGCGAAATACGGATGGCAGTCTCTTCCAGAAGAACTAAAAGGGCAAATCGGAGAGCGTGTAGAAGCGCACAAAAAGGAATTCATCAAAATTTTCCATAGCATGACCCCAGAAGGGCGTAGAAAGATAAAAGAGACGGAGATGAGGATCAAAGCGCATGCAAATTCTCTTTCACAAAAGATCTGGGTGTATCGAAAGGTTGGCCCACTTGGGCAGTCAATCTCTAGCGAAACTCATGCAACAGGAGAGGCGGTTCAAGGACTCTTTGATAGCGTGGGTGGGCATCAAGCATCCGATTCTCTTACCGGACCCGGTAGTGAGGGAAGCAAATATGGAGGAGTATTTATATTTAATCCAGTAACTGGGGCGTGGGACTAGATTGCGTTTCTAGCCACTGCTCGTACCAGAAAATATTCTGTTCTCTTATATTTTGAGTAAAAAAGGGGGGCAGAAAACGCCCCCCATCAGGATTAGAATCCAGCGCCGAGAGAAAGCTCAGCAAAAGGACCCGCAAGGTTCCCTTTCTGAATCGCGGCGATCGCAGGTTGGCTCACATCGAATTGCACGAAGGTGCGCCAAGCGGCGTTGCGGTTCAACTCAAGGCCGAGAGCGAGGTTCGGGATGAATCCCAAGAACTCTCTGTCGTCTTTCGTCTTCATACCACCTACAGCCAAGCCACCGCCTGCATAGAGACTGGTGTTGCTGAGAGGATTGGTATAATAGAAGTAATTGACCTTAGGCAGTGTATAGGCGTAAGTCAATTGCTTCCCTGCTGCCTCACGGTATTCCCGCTGATTGTAAGAAGCGGAAATGTCGATTGCTGAGGAGCCTGATGCAAGGCGGTAACCAACTCCCAACCCAGGAACGATTTGCAAATCGTTGGGTTTAGGCAGTTGTGAATCAGAGAGAGCCATCCGGAGATAGCCAAAGGATCTCTTAGGAGAAACTTTCTCTTCGAAAGAGGGACGAATCGGCTTCACGTCGATATGGACGAGATTCGATCCAATTTCAGGAAGAGGCTCTTGGGCAAAGCCAACAGCAGTTGCTAGTGTCAAAAAGAGAGTTGTGATTTCCTTTTTCATAATTACCTCCTATTGAAAAAGATCCTCAATTATGAAAAGAAGGGGGAAATTATGCAACTTAAATAGTTTCTATATTTCGCTTCACCATTTGTACTTGGCGGCGGAGCGTCTCGTTGAGTTGGATCTGATCGGTGATTTTTTTCCAGGCATGGAGGAGGGTGGAGTGGGTTTTGCCGCCAAAAGAGGCGGCGATTTTCATCAGCGAATCGTCGATCATCTCTTTAGCGAGATACATAGCGACCTGCCGGGCGAGGGCGATCTCTTTGTGGCGGGATTCGCCTTTGAGTTCGGAGATGCGCACCTCAAAGACAGCCGCGACGCTCTTCAAAATGCCCTCGACCGAAATCTTTTTGTTCGGAGCATTGGTTTGGAACATTTCGCTCAGGATTTTGGTCACCACCTCTTCGTTGAGGTTGGCCGACATGAGGCGCGAGTGTGCGCAGAGGCGGTTGATGGCCCCTTCAATTTGCCTCACATTATTGTAGATATGTTCCGCGATAAAAAAGGCGATCTGGTTGGGGATATCGAGACCCCGCCGCTCCGATTTGTGCTTGATGATCGCCACGCGCGTTTCTAGATCGGGAATTCCCATATGGGCGACCAGGCCCCACTCCATCCGCGCCACCATCCGCTCGGACAACTTCAGCTGAGCCGGTGGCTTATCGCTCGTGATCACGATCTGTTTATTCTGATTGAGGAGCGCTTCAAATGTATTGCAAAACTCCTCTTCGAAATTGAGTCGATTTTGTAAAAACTGAATATCGTCCATCAGCAATACATCGAGAGTGCGGTAGAAGCGTTTCATCTTATCGATCGATTTATTCCTTAAATGATCGACGATATCGTTGATGAAAGCCTCGGTAGTGATCGAGTGGATGCGCAATTTCCGATGGTTTTCGCCTACATACTGGCCGATGCTGTGCAACAAATGGGTCTTTCCCAGGCCGACGCCGCCATGGATGAATAGCGGATTGTACGATTTGCCTGGCCGGGCAGCGACTCCCACGGCCGCCGATTTGACGAATTGATTCGATGGGCCCTCGATGAAGTTATCGAACGTATAGAGCGGATTGAGCCGCAGTTCAAAAGTGGGAGCCGCCTCTTCTACTGGTTCTGCAACCGGCGCCGCCACTGCCACTGTTTTAACAGCGCCAATCCGGAATTGAATCGCCGGCTCTCCCGACGAGCGCAACGGGAGGAAATTGCAGAGAACCTCTTTAAAGTTGTCGAGCAAGTATTCTTGGACGAAGACATTGGGCACTTCGAGAACGATCTGCTCTACCGTCGCTTCAATGAAAGTGATTGGCGCGATCCAATTTTGAAACTCTGCAGAGGAGCAGCGCGTTTCGATGAATTCGAGAAATTGGGTCCAGCCGTTTTTGATTTCGCAATCGAGGATCATACCACGAATCTATCAAGGATGGAGCGATGCAGGCAAGGGAAATCCGGTATTGTCTATTTAAGTCCATTTTCTTAAAATCTCTCGCCGTTAACATAAGGATTGCCATGTCGGTATCTACATATGGAACGTTTCGCCCAGTCACAGTCCCTGAATATCCGGATTTAGAGTTTCAGTCGGAATGTGAGTCGGAAAGACCCGAGGAGGAAGAATGCGATCCGGAAGCGTGCCTTAATTGGGTCTGCCTAGAAAACCAGCCAGACGTGCTTGATTGGGTTTTAGCACAGTCCTTTTTTCTTCCCGATCGAGGGGACTTTGTACTGCGGGAATCTTGTAAGTTGGGTCACGGAGAGGTTGTAAGAATCTTGGTCGGCGATCCGCGCATTGACCCAAACAATTGGGACGCTTTTCGGTGGGCTGTCAAAAAGGGGCATGCGGAATGTGTCCAAGCTCTATTGCCTTATAACGATCCCGCAAGGAGACACAACTGGGCCATTCGACATGCGGGCAGCGCCGCGGTTGCAAAAGTCCTTCTTGCCGATCAACGGGTCGATCCCACGGATGGGCGTGCTAAAAAAGGCTCTCCGATCAAGAAAGATGCGCTCTATAGGGCGCGTCGACGAGGGACAGAAGAAGTGGTTCATGAGCTTTTAAAGGATTCCCGTGTGACTCCTCCACCTCTTATAATTGAAGATGGTAAAGACATTTTGCCGCGGCGAGAGAATGCTCCCTGGCATATCATCAATATCGACGAAATCTCTCCCCCTATCGATAAGCCAAAACCAATGCTGATGCCTGGACAGCCACTTCCCGATCTGGACTCTTCTCTAACTCAAGTGATTGTAAAAGGCCTTGTCGCTTGTAACCTAACATGAAGAGGGCTTTGGCGCGGTTCAGTTGAGTGAGGACATGACCTGGCTCCATTTTAAGGGCTCGGTCGAGAAAGTCGAGCGCCTTGAGGCCATTGCCCAGTTGCAAGTGGAGCGCTCCAATGGTCTGTAGATCATACGCACTGGGGGGAGAGAGGACGTTCAGTGCATCGAAGAAGGTGAGGGCGACGTCGTAGATCCCTTGTCTAATATAGGAGTAGGCGACGTAGCGTAAGTCTCCGATCTCTTCATTCCCCCATCCCAAGATCTCCAGCCAATTTACATCGCTCATCCTATCCTCGCTGATATTGGTTGCGGCGGGCGTTGATGAGGCTCAAGGTTCGATCCAACTTGCCAATGGTCTGCAACAGATGAACGAGGGTTTTTCTCTCTCTTTCCTCTTCATGCTGCTGCTGTCCTCCTCCCTCTCGAAATCCCTTATTGAGCGTATCTTCCAAGGCTTCCAACTTGTCGGAGTCTGCCTCTTGTTTTTCATAGCCTCCCAGCGAGGGGATTAATTGATAGCTAAAGAGCGGTTTGGCGAAGGCCAGGTAATCCGGGGGAGGGGAGAAGGAGGCCCATAAAATGACCTTGGTTGCATTCAGATATTCTTCAAACTCCGAGGGCAGGTAGGGTTTGACAACTGAAACTTCGGTCTTTTGGGGGATGAAACGGGCATCGTCGATCAACTTCGAGTCGAGTTGCGCCTTATCTCTTGCATAGCGGGACGAGGCGTCCACACCCATGTTATCAATCGTACGCGGCTTATGAACGGTCATGATCTTCCTCTTCGCTATCCGTCATTGTAGCAGTGAACGGGTTTTTGAGGAATTAGGACCTTGGATCCCGTACCATCTTCCTTTTCCCATCATTCTCATCATTTCATCCTTCTTATCATTTCCCTTGGCTGGGTCTCATTCGGTCAAAGTCCACTTGTCGACAACGTTTCAACACCCTGGAAATATTATTTTAACTCTTTCTGTTTGAACATCTTAATCACCCCCTCCCAAGATCGGGTTTGTGGGACTTTTGAACAAGTTTCCCACAATTTCCCACATCCATTTTTCCGCGCTGCAATCTATTGAATCGGAGCCGTTTACAAGCCAACCCACCAACCTGTTTTGCAAAAGAGATTGCGCAGATTTCGATTTCGTGGCTAACATGTGGGAGAACGTGGGAATTGTTCATGAGTGGGTTCTTCTTCAGTGGTTCTTCAGGAGCGAAATTAGATGAGAAAGATCGTTTCGTCGTCCCTCAAGAAATGCGCTACGGCCTCGTCGAAGAGGGAAAGTGTGAGTTTGTGATCGGCCTCGGACTGGGCGGATGTCTGTCCATCTATCGGAAAAGCGCCATCGATCGGATCGTCGAAAAGTTTAAACAAAATCAGCACATCGCGAAGTTCCAAAAGTTTTTTACCTTATTCTTTTCGACCTTGCATCCGACAGAGTGCGATAAGGTGGGCCGGGTCCACTTGCCAGCGACGCTGAAAAACGCCGTGGGCATCGAGAAAGAGATCGTGGTGGCGGGCGTAATGGATAAGATCGAGCTCTGGCCGAAAGAAGTTTACGATCGCAATTTGCGCGATTTGCTGGCGGGGGACAATCTGGCCAATATGACGAAAGAGATCTTTGCCTTGCTCCATGAGGGCGATGCGTCGGTCGAACTGACAGCAGATATGAATCCTCTCTATTTAGCTCCCACAAAATGACACATAAACCCGTCCTGATGCGGGAAGTTCTCGACGTATTCGCGGGCAGGCAGCTGCGCGTTTTCTTCGATGGAACTTTGGGCGCAGGGGGCCATGCGCGGGCGATTTTAGAGGCGCATCCCGAGATCGAGCGCTACATCGGCTGCGATCGCGATCCTCAGGCGCATGCGCTGGCCGAGAAGGCGGTGGAGCCGTGGCGGGAAAAAGTGGAATTTGTCCGCGGCGGCTATGCAGAGCGGGTGCGTGAGGTAGAAGGGTGTCTCGATGGATTCCTGATCGATATCGGGGTTTCTTCGATGCAACTCGACGAGCGGGAAAGGGGATTTAGCTTTATGGGCGATGCTCCTTTAGATATGCGGATGGATCCCGAGGGGCGACTGACGGCCGAGGAGATTGTGAATCGGTATTCGGAGAAGGAATTGGCTCGGATTCTCTTCGAGCTTGGCGAGGAGCGGAGATCGCGCCAAATCGCAAAGGCGATCGTCGAGGCGAGGCGGAAAAAGCGGATCCGGACGACGGGGGAATTGGTGAAGATCATTCAACCGGTAGCCACGCGGGGCAAGCTCCATCCGGCGACGCTCACCTTCCAGGCGCTCCGGATCGCGGTGAATGATGAGTTGGGCCAGCTCGCCCAGGGGATCGATGGGGCCCTGGAAAAGCTGTGCACAGGGGGACGGATCGCGGTGATCTCCTTTCACAGTCTGGAGGACCGGATTGTGAAGAACCGCTTTCGCGATGCGAAAGGGCAACTGAAGATTTTGACGAAAAAGCCGATCGGTCCCTCGGTGGAAGAGATGCGGGAAAACCCCAGATCTCGCAGCAGTAAATTACGGGCGGCGGAGGTATTATGAGAGGGTTATTGATTCGGATGGGAGTGTGTCTCAGCGTATTTGGATTTTGCCTCTACAGTTATCTAGAGACGCAAAACCAAGCCACCCACTTGAAGATCCGCCTGCCGACTGTCGAAAAAGAGATGAAGCTCATCCAAGAGGAAAATCGGCGCCTCGCTTACGCGATTGACCAATTTGAAAATCCCGCTCACCTCATCGAGTTGGCCCACCACCCCGAATATGCGCATTTGAAACACCCGTTGCTGAAAGAAATATTAACCGTTCCCGAAGCCTTCGCTAGTAATTAATAAGCGGTATAATGTCTCCTGTCGAATCATCCGATCGCAAGCGCTTATGTTTCGTGGCTGTCTTTCTCTCTCTTCTCTTCTGTCTTTTGATCATCCGTTTTTACCAAGTCCAGATCATCGAAGGGGATAAGTGGGCCGCCGCCGCCCTCGCCCAGCATCAATATGTGGCGACAGAGCCCTGCATGCGCGGCTCTTTCTATTCCAATACATCGATCAAGCAGGGACATCCCGGCGAAGAGCAACCTTTTGTGGTCGATGTGCCCAAATTCCATCTTTTCATCGACCCCGATTCGATTCCAGATCTGGTGAAGCCGAAAATGGCCAAAGAATTGCTCGCCTATCTCCCGGGCATGGATAAGCGGGCCGAGTTTTTCAAAAAGAGCCGCAGCCGCAAGATCGCCGCATGGCTCGACCGGGAAAAACGGGCGGAGATCGAGGTATGGTGGAGCGCTTTTGCCCGCAGAGAAAAGCTCGCTCGCAATGCCCTCTTTTTCACCTCCGAGTATAAGCGCTCCTATCCCTTTGGCTCACTCCTCGGATCGGTTCTCCACACGGTCCAGGACGATCAAGCCAATCCGACGGGGGGACTCGAGATGCTCCTCAACTCCTACCTCAAAGGAAAAGAGGGAAAGCGGCTCATTGTCCGCTCACCCCGCCATCCTCTCGACACGGGCAAGGTCTTGGTGGCGCCCGAAAATGGGGCCGATGTCTATTTGACGATCAACCATTACCTGCAGGCGATTGCCGAATCGGAGTTGGCCAAAGGGGTTCAAGCGGCAGGGGCTCTCGGCGGATGGGCCGTGATGATGGACCCCTACACCGGCGAGATCCTCGCGCTCGCTCAAGTCCCGTCGTTCGACCCGACTCACTACGCCGATTACTTCAACGATCCCCAGCTGATCGAGCAGACGAAGGTCAAAGCGGTGACCGATTGCTTTGAGCCTGGCTCGATCTTTAAAGCGATCACGATTGCCATTTGCCTGAAAGCGAACGAAGAGCTCGCCAAGAAAGGGAAGCCGCCGCTCTTTACGCCCGATGAGAAGATTCCCTGCGCAAACGGCTGGTTCCCCGGTCGAAGCGCTCCGCTCAAAGATGGGCGCACGCACGGCTTTTTGAATCTCGATCTCGCCCTCCAAAAGTCGTCGAATATCTACATGGCGCGCCTCATCCATCGCCTCATCGAGACGATGGGGGATATGTGGTATCGGCAGGCGCTTGAAGAACTTTTCGGGTTTGGGCAAAAGACGCAGATCGATCTGCCCGCGGAAAGTACGGGGCTGCTCCCCATGCCCGGCAAGCTCCATCCCAACGGCAAGCTCGAGTGGTCGGTCCCCACTCCCTATTCCCTCGCTATCGGCCACAATATCCTCGTCAACAGCATCCAGCTGGTGCGCGCTTATGGGATTCTCGCCAATGGGGGATTGGATGTGCGGCCCCATTTGATTCGGAAGATCGTCAAAAATGGGAAGACGCTCGTCGACAATACGGCCAAGCGAGCTCCGAAACAGGTGCTCAGCCCTTCGATCAGCCGCACCGTTGTGCGGGGGTTGAAATTCGTGACGAAAGAGGGGGGCACGTCCAAAAGAGCCGATATTCCCGGCTACACAGAGGCCGGCAAGTCGGGAACGGCCGAAAAAATCATCGATGGGATTTACTCAAAAGATCACAACATCTCCTCCTTTATTGGATTTGCACCGGCAGAGCGCCCTCGGTTTGTGCTGATTGTGTCATTGGATGACCCCGAGAAGAAGGTGATCCCGGGCGTTGGCAAACATCAAATGGGAGGCGTTTGCGCAGCCCCCATTTTCCGCGAAATTGCGATGCGTTCCTTGCAATATTTAGGCGTCACTCCCGATGATCCTTATGGTCTTCCCACCGGAGATCCTCGCAGAGATCCGCGCCGCGCCGACTGGGCCAAAGAAATAGAGAGTCTGAAAGAATTGTACGAGAAGTGGAACTGTCATGAAACTAAAAGCGCTGCTTAGAGGTCTCGATGTCGAAGTGAAGGGGAGCCGAGAGATAGATCTCACGGGCGTCACCTCTGATTCACGCACCTTGGGGCCCGGCAACCTCTTCATCGCCAAACGGGGCCAAACGCACGATGGGACGCAGTTCATTCCCCAGGCCATAGAGGCTGGGGCGGCTGCAGTTGCAACGGATATGTATGACCCTTTTTTGGACAAGCCGCAGATCATTCATCCCGATGTCGGCAGTCTCGAGGCGCAGTTGGCCGCGCGATACTATGGAAGACCCTCCAAAGAATTATTCGTCGTCGGCGTAACAGGAACCAAGGGAAAGACGACCACCTCCTATTTGATCCGCCATTTTTTGGATGGAAAACAGGCCGGCTTAATTGGGACGGTGGAGACCATCGTGGGACGGAATCGATTCTCCTCGACCCATACCACGCACGATGTGGCGACGAATCAGAAGTGGTTGAGAGAGATGGTTGCGAATGGATGTCAGGCTGCGGTTCTCGAAGTTTCCTCTCACGGTTTGGCCCAAGGCCGTTTGGATGAGATCGAATTCAACCTCGCCGTTTTCACCAATTTGTATCCCGATCATTTGGACTATCATCGAACGATGGAAGAGTACGCAAGGGCCAAGAAGCGGTTGTTCGAGAGAGCGAAGAATGCAGTCTTAAATGCCGATAGCGAATGGGCCTCCTATATGGGCACGGGGCTGACGTTTGGTATTGAGCAGGGCGAATTGCGGGCCGAAGAGATCGCAATGGGAGCTGATGGAACGGAGTTTACCATTCGGGGCGTGAAGTTCGTTTCGCCGCTCATTGGGCGATTCAATGTGTACAACGTGTTAGGGGCCGTTGCAGCGGCATTGCAGACAGGGGCGACTCTCGAACAGCTCCGCGACCGGCTCCTCTCATTTCCCGGCGTTCCGGCCCGTCTGGAGCGCGTCGGCAATGTCTTTATCGATTTTGCCCATACCGGCGAGGCGTTGGAGAACGTCCTCAAGACCCTGCGGGAGATCGGCAAGGGAAGAGTGATCGCCGTTTTTGGCTGCGGCGGCAATCGAGACCCGGGCCGAAGGACAGGCATGGCGCGCGCTGCGGACCAGTGGGCCGACATCTCGATCGTCACATCGGATAATCCGCGCCAAGAAGATCCAAATGAGATTGCCCGGCAAATCATAGCCGGCTTTCAGAAGCCGCCGTTCGTAGAGCTCGATCGGAAAAAGGCCATTCAGTGGGCCATTTCCTTGGCGCGGCCCGAGGATTTGGTGTTGATCGCTGGAAAAGGACATGAAAAAGTCCAAATTTTCGCCTCGCACCAAGTTCCTTTTGACGACGTAGCGGTTGCAAAAGAAGCCTTATTCTGCCATGGTGTATAGGCATGAAAATCGTTTGTTTTTTTCTTAGCTTCTTGTTGCTGTCGGGGAGAACGCCTACCGCGTCCCTCCTTGTGACTCCCGATGCCCCCGTAGTGGTGATCGATGTGGGTCATGGGGGAACTGACCGAGGAGCTCGAGGGCA
>CAYNWC010000025.1:0-11336 GCA_964400805.1 uncultured bacterium
AGCCGAGCGATTGCATGGCAAAGG
Source organism: uncultured bacterium (assembly GCA_964400805.1). Lineage (GTDB taxonomy): Bacteria > Chlamydiota > Chlamydiia > Chlamydiales > SM23-39 > REEB52. Next base: position 25 of record CAYNWC010000025.1, read on the forward strand.
GGATGATGTTGAGCTGGGTGAAGGCGCCGATGAAGAGAAAGAACGAGGAGCCATAGATGGCGGGAAGGAGATGGGGAATCTTCCAGCTGAACTTCAGGGTTTGGTAGATCTCATAGAGAAAGACGGGATTGATCTTCTTGGGGGAATTTTGCGGAGCGGTGCGCCGAATGCCGAGGCTTGTAAGAAGTCCTACAATGGCGATGAAGACGGCGCAGCATCCTTCAAAGAAAAAGTTCTTGTCGGTGACGTCGGTGATGAAGGAGGCGAGAAAGGTCCCTAAGATGATGGCTAAATAGGTGAAGGAGGTCATCGAGCCATTGGCCTTGGAGACTTTTTTCGGGTCGACGAGTTCGATGATGATCCCATATTTGGAGGGACCGAAAATGGCGCTTTGCGTGGCCATGAAGAAGAGGGCCGTATAGAGGCCAAAGGCCCATTCATACGAAATGGCGACGAGTCCAAAGCTCATGATGAGAAGCTCGAGGACTTTGGTGAAGACGATGATGGTCCTTTTGCTGATCCGATCGGCGAGCACGCCCGCGCCGGAAGAAAAGAGGAGGAAGGGGATGACGAAAATGGCTCCGGCTAAGGAGAGGATCGCATTGGCGGATGCGGGGCCTTGAACGTGAATGAGAAGATAGATGACGAGCAGTTTGAACAGGTTATCATTTAGCGCGCCGAGGAATTGGGTGGCATTGAGGAAATAGAAGGAGCGGAAATCGTTGTGAAGTAACCAGCGCATGAGAGTTTTTCGGAGCTCCTAAAAAGTCCTTACTTAGGTTATCTGCTTACAAGCGCTGTTTGCAACAGGAAAAGCAGGGGCCAGGTGGCCTTGACATCTTGAGGTCAATTATTTACTCTTTTTTTCCAGGAGGTTTCTATGAAAAAGCTGTTAGCGATCTTTTTGATTTGTTCCTGTTTTGTCTATGGCGAATATACGGTGGAGACGTTGAGTGAGTCTCCCAAAATCGCACTGATTTCCAATTTCCTTTCCGATGAAGAATGCGCGTATCTCATTGAGGCGGCGCAGCCTCGTTTGGCCCGCTCCGAGATCGTCGATAACGACGGAGTTGTCGAAGGAGTTGTCGATGAGCGGAGAACGAGCGAGGGAGCCTACCTGACGAATTTTAGCGATCGGATCGTGCAGCGGATTGAGAGGCGGATCGCGCGCCTGACCAATACGTTGGTGAGCAATGGAGAGCCTATGGAAGTCCTTCACTATGGCGTAGGAGGCGAGTTTAAGCCTCACCATGATTATTTTGATGCATCGACTCCAGGCGGCCAATCCTATATTGAGAAAGGGGGACAACGGCAGATGAGCCTTGTGATCTACTTGAAGGCGCCCGAAAAAGGGGGAGAGACCGTTTTCCCCGAAGCGCACATCTCTGTGGTGCCGAAAAAAGGAAATGCCCTCTTGTTTTACGATTGCCTCCCGAATGGAGAGATCGATCCCCTTTCTCTGCATGGAGGCGCTCCCGTTGTAGAGGGAGAGAAGTGGATCGCCAACAAATGGATCCGCACAGGAAAATGGCGATAAAGCTCTTTCTCAGCCACCGGATGGATACGCTCGTCGATCGCCTCGTCCAAGAATGCGATGAGGCGCCGATCTCCCTTTTGCAGACGCGGACAATCCTCGTTCCGCATGCCTCTTTCAAGCAGTGGCTTCTTTTAGAGATCGCCAAGCGCAAAGGGATCGCGATGGGATGGAGAGCCATCACTCTGGAGGAGCTCTTTCCTTCGGTGGATTCTTCGGTCGAAACCTATTGCCGCATTTACAATGCGCTGCGGGAAATGAAAGATCCCGATGTCGTTGCCTATCTCGATGGAAAACAGGGGCGGCTGCTCAATTTATCGGGAGAACTCGCCGCGCTCTTTGCCCATTACCGACGCTATGGGCAGGCTCTTTTCGATCCAAACCTCCCATCCATCGATTGGCAGCACGCCCTCTTGCGGAAAGTATGTGTTCAGGGCTCCGTGCCGACCCTCTCCCCTCTCATTGCCTTCGGGATCGATGAATGGCCCCCTCTGTTTTGGGAGGCTTTGCTCCGCGCTCCTTCTCTTTCCCTCTATCTATTTTCCCCTTGCGCGGTTTTCTGGGGAGACCTCTATTCCGACCGGGAGAAACGGAGCCTCCATCGCCGTTGGAAAAAAGAAGCGGACTCTCTCGACGCATACCTCAGCGAAGCCCCCCGAAATTTGGCCAACTGGGGCCGGTTGGGAAGGGAAACTCTCAAGATGCTCGATCGGTACGATTTCCAAACCGAAGAGCTCTATCCTCCTTTGGAGCCCGACTCTTTGTTGAAGCGATTGCAGGCCAACATTCTCTATTTTCAAGAGCCCGAAACAGGTACCTCTGATGATTCGATCAAGATCTTTTTGACCGGCTCTTCACGACTCAAAGAGGTGGAGTGTTTGCGAGAGGAGATTCTCCGCTTGAACATTCCGTATCAGGATATTTCTGTTCTCGCTCCCAACCTGGAGCCCTATATTCCTCTCATTGAGTTTGTCTTTTCCGATATTCCCTATCGGATCAGCGGTTTTGATATCGCTCCCCAAAGCTCTTTCCGACAGGGACTGCTTCACCTGCTTCGCTTAGCTAAAGGGCGCTGGCAGAGCGAAGAGATTCTCTCCTTGTTGGAAACGCCTGCCTTCTATCGAAAGCAAGGGTGGGATACAGAGCAGCTAGAATCATTTCGGAGCTGGATCGAGGAGACTCGCATTCAATGGGGCGCAGATACCGCCCATCGCAAACAGGTGTTGGATCAGACATTCGGAGAAAAGTCGTACGTCGATCACACGTCATGGGAAAAGGGATTCGATCGCCTCCTCGATGGGTTGATTTATCTATCGCCCCTTCAGGTCGATGCCGATCTGTTTGAGGCCTTTCTCTCTCTGATGATCGCCTTAAAAAAGATGCCGCTGCAGGGAGAAAAAACATTGGCCGCTTGGGCTGATAGTCTGGAGATCGTAGCGCGCGAATTTCTCCTTCCCGATTTGGAAGAAGATGCCGATGGGGCTGCCTACAACGCCTTTCTGCAATTGCTCCGCGATCTCAGACAAACCAGTGAACAGAGGCTTTTCCCCATTGAGGTAATCGAGCGCCTTTTGCTTCGCCCCTGTTCCGGACAAATCCATGCCTCTTATCTGCACGCAGTTCGCTTCTCTCCTTTAGAGACAGGCGCTCTCTTCCCCGCGAAAGCTCTCTTCTTGATCGGGATGGATGAGGAGAGTTTCCCTCGCTCAAAGCCCCTCTCTTCTCTCGATCTTTTGAAACGGCAAAAAATCAGAGCTCCCGATCCCGCCGACCGGGATCGCTACCTCTTTCTGCAGGCCTTCTTTTCGGCTGCCGATGTTTTGCGCATCAGTTATGGCCATCTCTCGGCCGATGAAGGGAAACCGGTGAATCCTTCCCTGTTAGTGCAAGAGCTTTCGCTTCCCGCAGAATGCAGTGAGGTATACCGGCCTGCCTCTTCTTCCCTCAAACGGACTCCTTTTTGGCCCGATTTAAGCCAGTGCCCCCCGCTCTCTCTTCCCGAAGGAGAGGTCACCATCTCCCTAGCCGATCTCCGCCTTCTCGCCCGCCATCCATGGAAGTTCTTTTTGCAAAAGGTGCACGGCATCTATCTCCATGAGCCGTTGGAAGAATCCTTTGCCCTGCAGAAAAGTCAACTGATCCGCGCCACGCTCGAAAAACCGATCGATGCAGTGCTCGCCGAATTGCCCTCCGATCCATTGGGAGAGGCCCTTAAGATCGAGATCCGGGAAAAGGCCCTCGAGTGGCAAGAGCAAATTACCGCTTGGCAGTTGACTCCTTTTACGTGGGTCCTCCAAGAAAGCAACGCCCTCGAATTAACTCTCAACGATCGACTCAAAGTGCGCCTGGTCGGAGACGTCAAGCAGGCCACCACACAAGGACTCCTCTGTGCGCAGGAAGATCACCTCGGCGGCCTTCTCAAGGTATGGCCCGATGCCCTGGCCGTGGCGATTGCCTTCGAGGCGCCCTCCATTTGGATGCTCAAAAATGGCAAACAAAAAAAACTGCACGACCCCCTCCGTTGCCTCAAAGCCTTTATCGAATACTATTTCCGGTGTCTTTCGGCCCCCTCTCCGTTGCTGCCCGATTGGGCCGACGCCTTGCTCCGCAAGGGAGGAAGCGATTTGGAGAAGAAAATCCAAAAAGGGCCTCTCTTCGACGATCCGGTCTTCAACTGGGTGCTCGCCCGCGCGCAACTCCCCCCAGCCGCGCAGATCGTAACCGCTTGGGCGCCCTCTCTGAAGGAGACCTTTGACGGCCTTCTCCAAATGGAGTAGATTTCTATTGGTATGCAGCGATTTGATTGTCTGGCGCGCGATTGTCCTCTTTTTGGCCCCCACCTGCTCGAAGCTTCGGCAGGAACGGGAAAAACATTTTCGATCGAGCACATCTACGTCCGGTTGATTTTAGAAGAAGTGGAAATGGAGCAGATCCTCGTGATCACCTTTACCCGCGCTGCGACGCGGGAACTGAAGGCGCGCATTCGCTCCAATTTGGAAAAGGCTTTGGCTTTTATCCAATCGGGCGCGTCGGCATGGGAATATTTAGAACCCTATTTGGGCTCTAAAGAGGCGATTCGCCGTTTGAGCGATGCCCTCTCCGTTTTTGATCGGTGCCAAATCTTCACCATTCACGGCTTTTGTTACCGGATGCTCAAAGAGTTTGCCTTCGAAGCGAAAGTCGGCGCTCTCTCCGATCCCGATGCAGGGAGGAAAGTTCCTGAAACATTGCGACACGCCGCTTTCGATTTTCTCGAAAATGGGATCGCCGATCTCTGTCCCGAACAACTCACCTGCCTCTTCAAGGAATTTACGTCGGTCGACGCGATCGTCGATCGCCTTCTTCGCTGCGAACCTGTGAGCGCAAGCGAGTCATTTACAACGATTTCGGCCAAATGTAAAGCGGCTTTACATTCATGGAATCTCGATGTTTCTAAACTCCTCGCCGATTTCCATGCGCTGAAAAAAAATTATCGCGTGGGAGTGAAGGGACATTTCGAGGCGCAGGTCAGGGCGTTGGCAGAGCGAGACATCCCGTTTCTCTTAAAAGAGAGGGGGAGCCTGCTTGATTTTCTAGCGCCGGAGAATCGGAAAGTGAGGGCCAAAGACCCTGAATTTCTCCATTACCCCGGCTTCTTCGATTGGGCGCGCTCCGAAATCGCTCCTTCTCTGCAGCTAGAGGTGTTCCCGATCTTACAAGCCGCCTGGTATCCGATCGCGCAAAAGATCTTAGCCCAAGAGGAGCATCTCGACCCCGATGCCATTCTCGAAAAGGTGAAAGAGGCGGTTGGGAAGGAGTCATTTGCCGCGCGCGTCAGAGAAAAATATAGAGCGGCTATTATCGATGAATTTCAGGATACCGATGCCGTGCAGTGGGAGATTTTTCAGCGCCTGTTTGTCAACGCAAATCTGAAGGCGCTCTACTTAGTCGGCGATCCCAAACAGTCGATCTATCGATTCCGCAAGGCCGATATTTATACCTATTTGCAAGCGCGCGATCTGTTGGGAGAGACCCATCTCTATCATCTCGACACGAATTTTCGCTCTTCGAAACCGTTGATCGATGCGTTGAATGCCCTTTTTCATCGCGATTGGCTCCCTTTGCCGAAAGTGCAACGGACGCTTCCCTATCAGCGGGTGAAGGCGGGGGCGAAGATCGATCCATCCTTTACCGATGGAAAAGGAGCGCTCCACTTTTTTCTAGGAGAAGGAGAGCCTAATGCATTATTTGACGATCTGTTTCTCCCTTTTGCCATTCGGGAGATCGAGTTGCTCGGTCGCTCTCGTCGCTGCGCCATCTTAGTGAAAGATCGCTATCAAGCCCAAAAAGCGCTCGATCAGCTCAAAGGCAGAGGCATTGCCGCCATTGCCAAAAGTCACATCCCTCTCGGAGAAACAGACGCCTTCCAAGCCATTCGAGAACTATTTGAAGCGCTTTTATCTCCTGCCGATTCAAGTCGGGCCATAATCGTTTTAGCGGGTCCTTTTGCACATCTCGATCTCTTTGAGGCGAAAGCGCTCTTGCAAAAAGGATTGGTTCCCTTTGCCCGCTATGCGTTAAAGGAGCTTCATGATCCCGATACGCTCCAGGTTTTTGAGCAGCTCTTTGCTTGGGAAAAGAAGGAGGGATTTTCCTTCGAGGGGTTAAAGCGCTTCCTCACCGTCTTGCGTCACTTGGATCCCGAGGAGGGAGGTAGGAGGCGCATGGAAGTGGATGAGGAAGCGGTGCAAATCTTGCACCTCCATATCAGCAAAGGGCTCGAATTCGATATCGTATTTGCTCTTGGACTCGCCTCTCGCACTCCCAAATCCGACGAGGATATACCAGAACTCGAAGCAGAAAAACTACGCCAACTCTACGTCGCGATGACCCGCGCCAAACAGCGCCTCTATGTTCCTCTGGCGCTCTCCAAAAAAGACCCTGAACCCGGTACTCACTCGCCTCTCGAACTCTTTTGCCGTCATATTTCCCTCGATCAGTTGCCCTCTCTTTGCAAAGAGATCACATTCGAAACCCTCTCCTCTCCTTTATCCTTGGCCCCTCCCTCTCCTAAGCCAGAGTCAAAAGCCTTTCCTCCGCGTCCCATTCCCCACTCGTTCTCCCCTTCCTTCCTCTCTTCCTTTACGACACTCGCCCAAGGACAGGAATCAAACGTAAAATGGACCGACAGTCCTCCCGGTGTTTTCACCTTACAAACGATGCCTCGCGGATCGGAAACCGGCATCCTCGTCCATGGGATCTTTGAGCGCCTTTTTTCCGCCCCAACGCCTCTATGGCGCCATCCGATAGCCATCGATACCTTAGTCGCCGAGCAGCTCCGCTTCACGCCCCTTGAACCGTGGAAAGAGGCCGTGCAGCAAATGGTTCGGCAGAGTGTGACTCTTCCCTTAACGGCCGATGGAGAGTTCTTTGCCTTAAGCGAACTGGAGCCGCAGCAATTGCAGGTGGAGATGGAATTTCTCTTCACTACACCACCCCATTTTGTGAAAGGATTTATCGATCTCGTCTTTTTTCGCCGCGGCAAAGTCTACTTTATCGACTGGAAGACCAATTGGCTCGAACAGTATGACCCCTCTTCTTTACAAGCCGCCATGCAAACGCATGATTATGGACTTCAAGTCGAACTCTATGCCGAAGCCATTCGACGCCACTTCCAGGCTGATTTTGGAGCTGCCTTTTATCTCTTTGTGCGAGGAGGCGCCTACCTAACGCTATGAATGACCTTGGACTCCTCGATCACTTTTTTGCGCAGCGCCTTCTCAAACAAGATTACACGGCGGAGCGCGCGCTCTTTTTGAGTCGATTGATGCAAATCTCTCGACAAGGCCATCTCTGCTGGCAAACGGCAGAGGCTCCCTCTCTTCCTCCTTCAATCCTCCAGCCAGGCTCTGATCTTTCTCCCTCCTCTCCGATCGTGCAACACGAAGATCGCTACTATCTCCACAAAAATTGGGTTTATGAGACCTATCTGTTGCAACAGGTCAAACGACTTCGCTCTCTCTCTTTGCCCCCGCTGCATGACGAAGCCCTTTTTCAAAGGGAGCTCGAACAAGCTCCCCTCCTACCCTCTCAGAAAAAAGCCGTAGAGACTGCGTTTCATACTTCTTTTTCTATCCTTTGCGGCGGCCCCGGCACAGGCAAAACCTATACAGCCGGCGTCTTTGTCCGTCTTCTTTTGGCCTCCAAGAAAAAAGAGCGATATAAAGTCGCCCTCGCCGCCCCCACTGGAAAGGCCGCTTCCCATCTATATTCCCTTTTAGAGCCCACGCAAGCCCAAATCGAAGCGACCACTCTCCACCGCCTCTTGCGCCTCCTGCCTGGAGAAACCCGCCTTTTTTCCCAGCGGAAAATCGATGCTGACCTCATCATCGTCGATGAAGCTTCGATGATCGATGTTCCTCTTTTAGCGCAACTCTTAGAAGCAATCGGTCCGGCAACACGCCTTTTGCTGATCGGCGACCCCGATCAATTGCCTCCCGTCGAGGCGGGAAGTCTTTTCGCTGAAATGGCGGCCCTTTTTGGAACGCCCCTACAAAAGACGATGCGAACTGAAAATGTGGCTTTACAAACCCTCGCCGAACAGATCAATCGCGGCGAATGGCCAACCCACGCCCACCTTCCCTGGGCCTTTGATGAGACCCTCCTCCCAAAACTCTATGCAGCCATCCGTCCTTCGATCACCACCCAAGAGCCCGTTCCCTCTTTCAAAGAGCTCAATGCGTTCCGCGTTTTAGGAGCGCTCCGACAAGGCCCCTTTGGGATCGATACGCTCAACGATCAAATAGTCCGCGAGATGGGGCGGCGCATCCAATCGGGCCAGTGGTGGACCCTTCCCATCCTGATCACGCGCAATGCCCCGCATCAAGACCTCTACAACGGCACTTGCGGGCTTCTCATCGGCCAAAGTCGCGGCGGCATCCATCTGCGCGATGGCACGGCCTATTTCCCCACCCGTGTTCCCTTCTCTCAATTGCCTCCATTCGAAGTGGCCTTTTGTCTCTCGATACACAAAAGCCAAGGAAGTGAGTTTGAGCGCGTTCTCGCCCTCTTCCCCCCAGGCAGCGAGCGCTTTGGGCGAGAGGCGTTCTATACGGCGATCACGCGGGCGAAAAAAGAAGTGGACTGGGTTTCTGAAGAGGGGATCCTGCGAGCGATGCTCGCGCAACGCTCTCGCAGGATGTCTGGCTTTACAGCGCGTTTTTAGCGCAGTATCCGGCAAAAAATCCGGCTGCAACGAGAGCCATTTTGCTTCCATAATGGCGCATCATTTCGATGATGCCTTTCATACATACAGAACGGGCAGAGGGAGGGATAGAAACATCGATCTCTATAGATTCATAGAGGGAATTGGTGAGGCCCGTGTTGCTATACACCCGGAGACCTTCTGTTTGGTAGGATATAGGGTCATTCGAATGGTTCTTAAGCCTAGCAATTGTAATGATGGTATTCTGAGTTTCTCCATAGCGGCGATCTGTCTGTATAGTGACTTGAGAGCCGTTTTCTCCAAAAGACCGGATTTGCCGAGAAGGCTTTTCTCTAAAACAACATATAGATGACATATTATCTCCTTATTAAGGAGATAATTATAGCATAATAAGAACTAAAAAGCCCTCAATTAAGTGCTTGAGGGCTATATATACTGCTCGCGATTCAAGAATCGGTTCTGGCTGCGTCGGACAGCCACTGAATTTGAGACCCGTCTGCATCGCTCAACTTATTCAAGTTGAGCTGCTTCGACGCCGGCTTCGCCTGGCTCAAATTCAGGGTAGCTCCCTTGAAAAATGTCCACCCGGACATTTTTCAAGTGTTCGCAACCTTGCCATCTCCCGATCCTTGAATCACTCTCCGTATAAAGAATTATTTAGAGCAGCGGGCGGCGAGGCGGGACTTGGTGCGGGCTGCTTTTTGGGGCTTGAAAACGCCTCTTTTAACCCCTTTATCCATCATGCTATAGATAGCATTCAATTTTGTTTTTACCGCAGCGGCCTCTTCCTTTTTAGACAGGGAGCCTTCGAGGGCGCGGATCGATGTGAGCACAGAAGCGCGGTAGGAGCGATTGCGCTGCCGCTTTTTCTCGTTTTGTAAATCTCTTTTTAAAGCGGAAGGCTGTTTGGTTGGCCCTTCCCCTTTTTTCTTTTCAGAAGCTTTCTTCTCTGGAGCTTTTTCTTCAGCCATGGTTCCTCATTTGCGAATTTTAAATGCTATTACTATAATCTTTGGGCGTAAATTCGTAAAGGATGATCCTTATCACCCCCAATTTCAAGAAAAATATTATATACTAATTTATTCTTTTTGTTTATATAAAAGATCTATTTGTGTATAATTATTTGAAAATAATCTGGTTTTTTACATGTATTATTCAGATTCGCAGTCTTTTTTTGAAATCGCCTCGGGGCCTCAACTTGAGAATACCTTCCCCTCGCGACTGCTTTGTCTAAAGGATTTTGGGAAGCGGGTCCTCCTTTTCCCGTTCGCGCTTCTCTACAAGGCGTGTAAAACAGCTCTGAGAGGAGTGGGCGTCTGTTTTGGAGCGCTTCTGGTTCTCATGACTGTTGGCAGTTCGGGAACGGCTCGCGCTTTTTTCGTAGAGCGGATTTCGATCTTTGCCAAGGATTTAGCCGACTGGCTTCTTCTCCCCTTTGCCCTAATCACTTGTTTTTTCCGGCTGCTTCTGGCCCTTTTCCTCCATCCGAATTTCTATTTTAACGCACTCTCCTAGATAAGAAAGCAATCATCCTCCTCAACCATCGTTTCCATCGACTGGGAGCGCGAACGACTTTCTCCTGAAGCTGGCTCTCTAAAGCGCGCCAGTTTTGCCTGGCGAGCGGGTAGCTAGCGGCTCGGTGAAACCGGTCGCCGAGGAAGTAAATAGGACTTCCCATTTGAACAATTTGCTGGGGAAAGGTCTCTTTCTGAATCGGAAACTTGCGCCGCACCTTTTGCAGGTCGATCGGCAGTTTTCTCCCTTTCTTCGTCCTTCGTCCCTCGGAAAATACTTCGAATTGGTCGTAATATTCGGAAAAAAGCCCCGGCTTGAGCCTCAGATAGTAGGTCGCTTGGCGGCGCAGGTATGCCTCGGCGGGTCGGAGGATGCGGCCGTTGTAGCGCTTATCATCGAGGAGCCAAACGGCTTCGTAACCTTGTGAGCGGTAATCTTCAGTCCGCTTTTGCGCCTCCGTTTCAGAAAGGGGCGAACATTGAACTTCAAAAACAATCTTTTCGTTTTCCCAACAGAGGTCAGCCACGCGACTGATATTGAGGAAAGGGCGCTCGATCTGAAGAGCGCCGGGAGGGAAGTGGCGCTGGAGCTGAAGCTGCGCCAATAAGTGATCTTCCGTTTTGCTATAGAGGCGGCAGGAAGGGGCGGGTTGCGTGTGAAAGAAATGGGGAAATCGCTGCCTGCCTAACCGCCGCTTTACCGGACCAAAGCAGTCGAGACACCAATAGGTTTTTCCCGCCTCGGCGTGGGCAGCGAAAATCAGGTCGTCATCGTCTACAGCGTAAAGAGCCATAAAGGTGTTGCAAATAATGAGATAGACTATATGATATTGACAGAAAGAGGGTCCCCCATCCACAATATTTTCATTTTTACTGCAGAAATTTGCCTTTTTTTCATCTCATTAGGAGAGCATGACCGGTACTACAGCTTTTAGCAATCCCCAACATCAGCAAAAAATTGAAGAATTAGTGGCCATTGCCAAAGAGCAAGGCTACATCACTTACGAGGAGATCAACGAGATTCTCCCGATGACCTTCGATTCCCCTGAGCAGATCGACC
>CAYNWC010000026.1:0-6184 GCA_964400805.1 uncultured bacterium
ATAGGAAACAGATTTATGATCCCCAAAATACCCAAGGTCTTCAATTTTTGAAACCCTCTTGGAAATCTGCACTCGAGTGCGGGCTGGTTGTCCATTCAGCCAGTCTGTAAACTCCGTAGTTTTCGAGACCTTGTAGGCGGCTTCTTCCATGGCCAACCGTTGTACCATATATGGGCATATTCATCAAGCACTGTTAATAATCGATCTACTTCCCTTGAAGCAATAAGAAAGTTGTGAGAGAATTGGGAAAGAGGTCTTGGCCCCATGATGACGATCGCCCTCTTTCCCAACGAGAAAAAGAAACATTCGTTTGAGCTCGCCACTCAGATCCGCGCCTTTCTCGAAGAGCAAGGCGCTACCGTCGTCGCTGAAGATGAAAAGGCTGCCAAGATCGGCGCCAAGCCTCTCTCTTCCATCGACCCTCACAAAATCAAATTCCTCATCTCCATGGGAGGAGATGGCACCATTCTCCGCCTCTCTCACCGCTACAGCCACCTCGATGCCGCCATCGTCGGGATCAACCTCGGCCATCTGGGCTTCATGGCCGACATCCCCATCTCCGACATCTACCCCAGCCTCACCGACCTCCTCAAAGGCGCCTACACCATCGACCAACGAGTCGCCCTCCAGGCCAACCAACTCCGCGCCGTGAACGATATCGTGATCCATCGAGCCCAAAACTACAGCCTCATCGAGCTCGCCCTTCGGATCGACGGTGCCTATGTCAACACCTTCGTCGCCGATGGTCTCATCATCGCCACCCCCAACGGTTCCACCGCCTACTCCCTCGCCGCAGGCGGCCCCATCCTCAGCCCCGGCCTCGAAGCCCTCGTCATCACCCCCATCTGTCCCCACACCATTTCCAATCGCCCCATCGTCCTCACGGCCGATCGAACTATCGAGATCCAATACATGAGCGAGTACGATCCAATCGACGTGCGCGCCGATGGACTCGATGCGATTTCTCTGAAAAGCGGCGAGACCCTCACCGTCAAAAAAGCCGATCGCCCCTTCAAGCGAGTCAACCTTCATAGACACGAGTACTTCTCCACGCTGCGCACAAAGCTGGGGTGGTCGGGGAAATTGAGATAATGACCTATAGCCTGAACTTCCGCCAGCCCGCGATCCCGACGTGCTCGTAGTCGTCGTCGCAGTTTAAGATATCAAAGCCCGAATCGCAGAACCCCCCAACAACCAAGTGGGACTCTTGAAGGATTTCTTTGCAGCGCGTATACGTCCAAGGCTCGTCATTGAAACATCGCCTTCCTGAACGTCGATTCTCCCAAAGAATGGCTCTTGCCACATCAAAAAACCCAGGGACTTCATACTCTGCAGGCAATAATTGTACTTGAGCGTCATAAGGTTTATTTCTACTTTCGGGAATGAGATCATTTGTCATAACGGCATAACAAAACTCTTTGTCAGCAGGCATGTTTTCAAGAGTTTGATCCGACAGAAATCTATAGCCAGTTCCTTCCGAACTCTTATCGAGCTGATCCAGAGAGCCTAACGTGAAAGGAATGGGAGCGCCATCAATAACCACCTGAGGAAATAGAGGTACGACGATGTGTGTTTCCGATCTTTTTTTCCCGGGCCAAATGGTGCAATCCGCCGCGAGAAAATCTTTGAGTTCTTGGGAATAAGGCGGCAATTCGATTGTTTGCGCAGCAGCCCATTCTTTTTTAGAGATCGTATTGGATAATAGATAAAAATACTGATCGCAAAGCACAGAGACGGCCGCATGATCTTCCGATGTGTCTGTATAGTGGAATACGTGAGGCAAAGACATTCAAAACCTGTTTCTGGAAAATTTTAATACAGAAATAGATTTTATTCCAACCGCCCATCGTTCTCACCGCCGACCGCACCATCGAACTCAAAAGCGACGAAACGCTCACCGTCAAAAAAGCCGCCCGCCCCTTCAAGCGCGTCAACCTCCACAGACACGAATATTTCTCGACGCTGCGAACGAAGTTGGGGTGGTCGAGGAAATTGAGATGATGCTGAAATACGCTCGACAACTTTTGAAAAACCGGCTACATTTCCCATTGTTTTGGAAATGATGGATTGTGCGCGAAAGCAGCAATCAACCCGAAACAGTTCGTTCTTTGGCTTGAAAAAGCGATGCCAGAATGCTAATGGTTTACGGATCATGGTAGCGTGCATCAAGACAGAACTTCGTGCCGATGTCTGGTGAGAAGGAGTGGAATGCTCTGGTCTCCAAATGAAATTCAAGGGGTGGGGACAGATGAAGATGCTGTTTCTGGCTCTGGTGTAACGGACGGACATCGGCGCAAGTCCTTTTGTGGTTGTTGGGGGCTTCGCCCCTTCCGGCTTGAATGTCAACAACAACTACTACGACAACGAGAACATCGGGGTCGCGGGCTGGCGGAAATCCTGTTAATCATTTCCCCATTGGGTGTTAAAACCTAATGGGGGACGGACTTTATCCAGCCACCAATCATTTTGCCGATTTCTTGGATGTTCTTTTGAATTTCAAGATATTGAGGGTCCCCTATGATACGGGTATCCTTGGCCAATCGAATGAGAACCTTTAACAAATCCAGTTTATTACTGACCATATAAAGAGAGTGAATTCGATCTTCCCCTTTGCGATGGCTGGTTTCAATGAGTGCTTCTAGAAGAGCCAGCGTGGTATTCTCGCATTTTTGCCAGATCGTGTAGCGCCCGGATTTAGCAATTTTGGCCTGGTAGCCATACAGCAGTTTGTAGAGATCGTATGTTCTATGAAAAATCGGAATATCTAAAACACTGCGAACTTGGGTGGTCATGAAAGTAGCTCGATTCCTTTTTGACAAAATGACATCATTGGAACATATTTTTCAATGCTGGGATCAATTCAAACGTGGAAAACGCAAAAGAAAAGATGTCCAGCTTTTTGAAAGGCATTTGGAGGACAATATTTTTCAGCTGCGAGAGGAGCTAAGAACCTTTGAGTACAAGCACGGCCCATACGAACAATTCTATGTCACAGACCCCAAGCAGAGGCATATCAGCAAAGCCATGGTTCGGGATAGACTTGTTCATCAGGTGGTTTATGATGTATTGACCCAAGTTTTGGATAAAAAGTTCATATTCCATTCATTTTCTAGCCGCCTCGGGAAAGGGACGCACGAGGGCGTGACCAGGCTGCATCAAATGACTAGAAAAGTAAGTAGAAATGGGACCTTCCCTTGTTTTGCCTTAAAGATGGACATCCGAAAATTTTTTGACACAGTCCATCTTTGCACATTGAAGGAGCTGTTGCGAAAATACATCAAAGATGAGGCTGCTCTGAAAATCATCGATATGATCATCGACAGCTTTAGCACCAACCATGGTCAGGCAGATCCGATTGGAATCCCTCTTGGCAATGTGACATCGCAGCTCTTTGCAAATGTTTATCTACACGAACTCGATGACTTTGTCAAACAAACATTAAAAGAGAAATACTATCTCAGATATTGCGATGACTTTATTATTTTATCTAACAGTCAAGATCATTTAAATTCTTTGATTGGGTTAATTCGAGACTTTTTGTGGCAAAAGTTGCGGCTAGAGCTACATCCCAAAAAAGTGATCATCAGCAAACTTGGGTCTGGCATTGACTTTTTGGGGTATGTCCTCTTTGAAAATCACATACTAATGCGGGCAAGTTCCAAACAAAGAATGAAAAGACGGTTAAGGGAGGCGTATGAGAACTATCTTATAGGGAAGACCGACGCAGCGCCCATGGACCAAAAACTACAGTCATACCTGGGAGTATTGTCTCATGCTGATCAACAAACACTTGCGCTCGGGATCAAAAATGCCTATTGGGTGCGGGGTGGAAAGATCGCAGTCGAGGAAATTTAAAAATTCGCCGGCTTCGCCGGAATAAAAACAAGGAACAAGAGATCAATGGCCTGACTACAAGTGCCAAGTATTCAATGACCTATGGCCTGAACTTCCGCCAGCCCGCGACCCCGATGCGCTCGTGGGCGAAGTAGTCGTAGTGGACATCCAAGCCGGAAGGGGCGAAGCCCCCAACAACCAACTGGTACTCTTGAATGATTTCTTTGCAGCGCGTATACGTCCAAGGATTGTCGTTGAAGCGCCGTTTTCCCGAACGTCGATTCTCCCAAAGAATGGCCCTTGCTGCATCAAAAATACCGGGAACTTCGTATCCTGCAGGCAATAATTGTACTTGAGCGTCATAAGACTTGTTTCTGCTTCCGGGAATTACATCGTTTGTCATGACGGCATAATAGAATTCTTGTTCCGCAGGTATGTTTTTAGGAATTTGGTCCCACAGAAATCTATATCCAGGCCCACCCGAACTTTTGTCGAGCCGATCCAGAGAGTCTAAAGTGAAAGGAATCGGAGCCTCATCAATAGCTACCTGCGGGAATAACGGTACGACGATGTGTGTTTCTGATCTTTTCTTCCCGGGCCAAATGGTGCAGTCTTCTGCGAGGAAATCTTTGAGTTCTTGAGGATAAGGCGGCAATTCGATTGTTTGCGAAGCAGCCCACTCTTTTTTAGAAATTACGTTAGATATAAGAGGCATCTCTGCCTCTTTACGAAAACGAATCTCCAAATCAAACTGGCCGATAATGTGGGACTGATCTGCCGCTTTTAACAGAAGCTCTCTTTTTTCCTTTGGATCTTTGGTTAAAGAGATGAGTTGTTGATACGCGTCCAGTCGGTCGGGAGCATACGCAATGACTTGCTTATAAATAAAAATACTGTCGTCGGGGTTATTTTGACACGAGGCTTCCTTCATCGCCCATTCTATATTTTCAGGAGATGAGCAGAGTTGGAGTTTAAGTCCTGCGAGTAATGAACTGACGTCCTCTCTGCAAGACTCTAGCGTTTGGATCGCCTCCTGAATTTTTCCTTCCTGAAGTTGGTATACACTTAAGTAAAGACGGCTCAGAGTGGCTTTTTCTGGCTCTTTCAATTGATCGTAAAGCCCAGGAACAGCGGCATAATCCGCTGATGCGTTTGCATACTGTAATACCTTGCTGTAAAATTCTAAGGCCGCTGCATAATCTTTTTGATCGATACAGTGCTGGGCTAGTTTAAGACATCCGGCTGCAAGTTCCTGGTCTGATTTCTTGAAGTGATCACAAGTAAGGACAGGGCCCGGCAACCGCTTCTCGACAAACTCTCGCAATGCGTAAACAGGAGTTATGTGAGTCACTTCAGTCTTGCACCCCGGACATGTCTTCTTCTGTTGCCTCCATTGTTCGAGCGCCACTCGGTCGAAGAGATGCCCGCAATTTGTCACCACCGGATCTTTTGGAAAATCTGCGGTAATGGGGCAATTCAGCTTGCTTAAGCTTCCGTCCAGAATACCTAATTTAACCTGTTCGGCCACAGACTTAACTCGACTAATGCACTGCTCGAAAGCGGTTTGCTTCGGATTAGCTGGACGGGGACAAGAACCCACTAAACTGTTATAGGGATTGGGACGGGTGCTTTCAAAAGACGAACACATTCAAAACCTGTTTTTTCGGAATATTTTACCACAGAAACCAGATTTTTTGAATAGATTCCGTATTATTGGGATAAAATAATATTACAGTATAGACTTCAAACACAGCGATAGTTTCATATTGCGCTGATAGGCGAGGCGGGCGGTTTCGATGGCCTTTTCTACTTCTTTCAGGGGCCTTCCCACTCCCCTCTCCTCTCCAGGGAAGAAAAGTAATTCTTCGGCAACGCCCAAGGCGCGGGCTTGTTGATCGCGGTGCCACATGAGGATGGAGGCGAAGAGATGCTCGACTTGTCGGTGCATTCGAACGGGGTCCTCCTCTTTCCCCTCTTCCAGTTGCTCTTCGAGTTTTTGCAGATGGAGAGAGAGCTCTGGATAGGAGGGCTTTTGCCGGAGGATTTGGAAGAGTTGTTTTCGGTGCTCTTCCAATTGGGGATGTTCGGCCAACTCGAAGGCCCTGCCTGCGGAACCATGGGCCCGTTTGGCAAAGTGAGCCGGATGCCCTTTGGCTTGTAGAAGAGTGGCGATCATCTGTTCGGAAAGGGGCTGAAAGGCGAGCTGGACGCAGCGAGAGAGGACGGTGAGGAGCATCTCAGTGGGACGACTCGTGAGGAGAATGAAGGTCGTGTCGTGATTGGGCTCTTCAAGGGTCTTGAGCAGAGCATTGGCGCTGGCCGGCTGCATCCGCTCCGCGTCTTGAAGGAT
>CAYNWC010000026.1:6194-11052 GCA_964400805.1 uncultured bacterium
TCTTGGAGGATGAAGACTTTGCCCGGCGCTTCAAAGGGGGCCGATTGCTCTTGCTGCTGCATTTCGCGGAGCGTGTCGATCGCATAGAGGCCGCTTTTGCCCTCGGGCGCGAGGATGTGGAGATCGAGGATGCGGTCGGAGCGGAGGAGAGAGTGGGCTACGGCGCGGGCAAAGAGGCTCTTTCCAATGCCATCGGGACCGGCAAAGAGAAGGGTTTGGGGAAGGCGATTCTCTGTGAGGGCTTTTTGCAGGTAGGCTTTGAGGGGGTCGTTTCCTAAAATCGATTCAAACATAGGGTTCGATCCATTTCATCGCCTCTTCAAAGACCCGTTTGGGAGGTAAGGTGGCGTCTAAGAGACGGAAGCGCTGCGGCTCGGCCTTGTGAATCTCCTGGTAGGCCTCTCGGATCTTGCGGTGGAAAAAGAGGGTTTCCGATTCAATCCGATCCTGAGCCCGTTCTTTTGCCGCTCGCTGCAATCCAATCTCTGGGTCTAGGTCGAGGTAGAGGGTCAGGTTGGGCTGGACGCCTTGGGAGATGAAGGCGCACATCTCGGCGACCTTCTCCATACCCAAGCCTCTGGCAGCGCCTTGGTAGGCTACCGAGGAGTCGTTGAAGCGGTCGCAGAGGACGATTTCCCCCTTTTCCAGAGCCGGTCCAATGACTTCTGATATATGCTGGGCGCGCGAGGCGAGGAAGAGGCAGAGCTCCGCATAGGGAGAAAGGGGCTCTTTATGCTGGAGGAGGAGAGAGCGGATGAGCTCTCCGAGTTTTGTGCCGCCGGGCTCGCGGGTTTTCAGGACGCGACGCCCTTTTTGGCTCAAATAGCGGGCAAGCTCTTCGATGAGGGTCGTTTTTCCAGCCCCCTCTCCCCCTTCAAACGTAATAAAGATTCCTTGCCTGAGCACAGCTGAAGTATAAGGAAACTAGAGCTTATTCACAAGATGCGCTATGATGACATAATATGACCAAACAGATCGTCGATATCCATTCCATTGAGGAGGTCCCCCGTTTTCTAGAGGATGAGACCCATATTTTCTTAGACATCGACAATACGTTGATGACGACGATTTCCGAATTTGGGAGCGAGCCATGGGAGCGATTCATGATCGAGCACTTCATCCTGGAAGGGGTGGGGGAAAAAGAGGCGATCGCGCGGGCCAGCGGCCTTTGGAAAGCGATCCAAACCGTCAGTGAAATCCAACTCGTCGAACCGAAGACCCTCGAAATCTTCCGCGCCTTGCAAAAGAGGGGCAAACCCATCTTCGCCATCACAGCAAGGGATCCCGAATTCCTCTCCGTCACTGAAGAGCAACTCGCCCATTTGGGCTTCTCATTTTCTCAGTGCAATGCCCCTTTTCCGCTGGAGCCGGCGGCCTATCACAACGGCGTCTTTTACTGCGGCTTTGTCCCAAAAGGGACCGTTTTAAAGTGGTATGCGACGCTCAGCCGGGCGCCTCACCTGCTCTTGGTCGATGATTACAAAGTTCATTTGGACAAGGCGGCCCAGATCCTCGACACGCCCTTTACCGGCCTTCGCTACGGCTATCTCGATGCCCGCAAATCGAACTACACCCCCTGCGAGATCACGAAACTCCTGGGAAAAGTCTTCACTCACCCCCAAGCCAGCCACTTCCTCCGCTACGGGATGCATACCGTTTCTCCATAAGTTATTAAATACAAATAACTTATAAACTGCAATTTACCATTGAAATTATATGCAATTTTAATTAAAATTATATGAAATTATGGCACCACCAATTTCACATAATAATAATTATTATTTCGATGCAGTGCTCCAAGCAATTGGTCGTGATACAACTCCTGAAGAATTTGATGAAATACGATCCCAATATCCCGCCTATACACTGAAGTCGAGCGGTTGGCTCTACCCTGGTCTAAATGCTTTACATTTAGCCGCGGCGGAAACAAACATTAAGCTCACGCAACACCTTGTAAACTTGGACCCCAGCCTACTCGAAGATGTACAAAAAGCTCCATGGAATTGGACTTCTCTGCATCGCTCTATAATAGATCGTCGACATGATTTTGCAATAAACCTGTTGGAATTGGGTGCTAAAATAAATGCGAAAACAGGTGATCATGGTCCAAGGCGCCTTTATCCGTATTTGGAACGCACTCCGGTAGAGGCCACTTCTCTCTGGCTCGCTCTTGACACCGATGCCCCCATTGACTTCATTGTCGATCTACTGAAGCGGGGAGCCGTTGCAGAGCCTGGATTATCTGCAAAACAAGAGGGCCTTTTAAAAAAGGCATATGAACAATATAAAGAAGAATTAGGGAAAGAGGTCGCCCGGACAACCTCGGCACTTGACGCTGTCCTAGAGTCACATAAAGTCGTTTTAAACCCTCCAGAACTCATTAAGATGATCGCAGAATACGTAGGCTTCTCCTCCGTTTCTTATTAATACAAATGTCCAATTTTTTTGGACATTTGTATTAATTCTGCGGAATCACTTCTGCTTCTTCGACGACCGACTCAATTTTCTGAGCGCCTACGACAAGATCTTTCTCTTCTTTGAGGTTGACCAGGCGGACGCCTTGGGTGGAACGGCCCATGACGCGGACGTCGCGCATCGGGATGCGGACGGCTTGCCCTTCGGCCGACATGAGGAGAACGCTGTCTGAGTCGGTGACGCTGAGAGCGGAAACGACGCGGCCATTGCGCTCGGAGATAATGATGGAACGGACGCCAACACCGCCGCGGTTAGTCTGACGGAAATCGTCGACGCGGGAGCGCTTGCCAAAACCATTTTCACAGATGACGAGGATCGACTCTTCGGGAGTGACAACTTCACAACCGACGACGCGGTCGCTTTCGTTTTTGAGGGTGACGCCGCGGACGCCGCGAGCCACACGACCGACGGAGCGGACGAGCGATTCGTCAAAGCGAACGGCCATGCCGTTATGGGTGAAGAGCATGATTTGTTGGGAAGGATGGGTCATGCGGGCGGCGATGAGCTCGTCCCCTTCGTCGATGTTGAGGGCATAGACCCCTTTCTTGCGGGGGTTGTTGAAGGCGATGAGCTCGGTCTTTTTGACAATGCCTTTTTTGGTGGCGAGAAGGATGGAGGCGCCTTCTTCTTCAAAGGTTTTGACTTTGAGAATGGCAGCGACTTTCTCGTTTTCGCTGAGGTCTTCAAGGAGGTTGATGATGGGTCGCCCTTTGGTGCGGCGCGCCCCTTCGGGGATCTGCCAAACTTTGGTCCAATAGCAACGGCCATGATTGGTGAAGATGAGGAGGTAGTCGTGGGTGGAGGCGACGTAGATGTTTTTGAGGACGTCGGCCTCTTTCTTCATCTCCATGCCGACAACGCCGGCGCCGCCACGGCGCTGCTCGCGGAAGGTGTCAATGGGCATCCGCTTGATATAGTCGTCGCTAGAGATGGCGATGACGACTTGTTCGTCGGCGATGAGATCTTCCATCGCGAACTCCCCTTCAGCGGCGATGATCTTGGTCTTCCGCTCTCCTTTGTGCGCTTTCTTGAGCTCCTCGAGCTCTTCGCGGATGACGTCGCGAACGAGGGCCTCAGAGGCGAGGATGGCTTTGTAGTGGGCGATCTTTAGGAGGAGATCTTTGTATTCGGCGTCGATCTTTTCCGCTTCAAGACCGGTGAGCTGATAAAGGCGTAGGTCAAGGACGGCGTTGGATTGTTTCTCGGAGAGGCCAAAGCGCATCATGAGTTCGGTGCGGGCAGCATCGCGGTTGGAGGAGGCGCGGATCACTTTGACGACTTCGTCGAGATGGTCGAGGGCCTTGAGATACCCCTCGAGAATGTGGGCGCGGGCTTCGGCCTTGGCTAGTTCAAAGCGGGTACGGCGGCGGATCACTTCGATCCGGTGATCGATCCAGGAGGAGATGAAGTGCTTGATGTTCATCGTGCGAGGCAGGCCATGATCGAGCGCGAGCATGTTGCAGCCGAAGGTGATCTGGAGGTCGCTATTTTTGTAGAGCTGGTTGATCGCTACGTCGGAAATTTCACCCTTCTTCAGCTCGATGACGATGCGCATACCGTCTTTGTCCGACTCGTCGCGCAGGTCTGAAATGCCCAAAATCACTTTATCTTTGATGAGATCGGCGATCCGCTTGACAAGGACCGATTTATTGACATTGTAGGGAAGGGCGTCGATGACGATCTGCTGCTGATTGTTCGATAGGTCTTCAACGTGCAGCTCGGCGCGGAGCATGAGCTTGCCGCGGCCTGTGTGGTAGGCCTCTTTAATGCCGCGGTAGCCGCAGATGATGCCGCCTGTGGGAAAGTCAGGGCCTGGCATGACTTTCATAATCTCATCGATCGATACGGTTCGGTCTTCGAGAACGAGGAGGGTCGCAGCGATGAGCTCGAGGAGATTGTGGGGCGGGATGTTCGTCGCCATACCAACCGCGATCCCCGTGGAGCCGTTGCAGAGAAGGTTGGGGAATTTAGCTGGGAAAACAGTGGGCTCTGTTTTGGTTTCATCGTAGTTGGGGATCATCTCGACGGTGTCTTTGTCGAGGTCTTCCATCAGAGCCATGGAGGCGGCAGTGAGGCGCGCTTCGGTATAACGCATGGCGGCAGGTGGGTCGCCGTCGATGGAGCCGAAGTTTCCCTGCCCATTGATGAGCGAATAGCGCATGACCCAATCTTGCGCGAGGCGGACGAGGGTCGGATAGATAACCGTTTCACCGTGCGGGTGATAGTCGCCCGAGGTGTCGCCGGAGATTTTAGCGCATTTACGATGCTTGGCGCCGGGAGTGAGGTTGAGCTGCCGCATCGCATAGAGAATGCGCCGCTGGGACGGCTTAAGTCCGTCGCGCACATCGGGAAGAGCGCGGGAAATAATGACCGACATCGAATA
>CAYNWC010000027.1:0-10931 GCA_964400805.1 uncultured bacterium
GGTAAAAAATCAAAAATAGAAATAACAGTTTTACATCAAAAGCCGATTTTCCTCAAGGGAATTTCCCGTTTTAATTTTTGTTTTGGTATGCTGGAGGCATGTCTACCGCCTCGAAAACCTACCGGGTGCTCGCCTTGATCCTGTTTGCTTTCCTGGCAATTGGGCTGCGGGTTTGGCATTTGGAGGTCATCCAGAGGGAAGAAAGGCTGCTAGAGGCGCAAAAACCGCAGCAGCGGACGATTTTGGTCCGGGCCGACCGGGGGACGATCTGCGACCGGTTCCACATTCCGATGGCCCTCAATCGGATCTGCTATAACGCTGCCATCTATTACGGCCAAATCGCTCAGATCCCGACGGTCCAGTGGAAGGCGGATGAGGCGGGCAAGCAGGTGAAGTGCTACGCCCGTAAAGAATATATTCGAGAGCTGGCCGAGATCTTGGCCAAAACGCTGTGCCTAGATGCGGGGCGGTTGGAGGACTTGATCCATTCGAAGGCGGCCCTTTTCCCACACGTTCCCTTTATCATTAAGTCGTCGCTGAGTGAAGAGGAGCACTACCGGCTCCGGATGCTGGAAAGGGATTGGCTGGGCGTCCATGCAGAGATTGGATCGACCCGCTTTTACCCATTGGGGAAGACGGGGTGCGATCTGATCGGGACGATGGGGGCAATCTCTCAACGAGAATATGCGGCGATCGCCCAGGAGATGAGCGAGCTGCAAGCGGCGCTGGACGTGAATGGGCTGGAGGAATCGCAGCGGCTGGCCGAACTGAAGGAAAAGGCCTACGCGATCAACGATTTGATCGGCAAAACGGGGATCGAGGGGCAGTGCGAGGAGGCGCTGCGGGGGTTCTTCGGCAAGAAAACTTTTGAGGTGGATCAAAAAGGGAGGTTCCTCCGGGAGATTGCGGGAAGGGATGCGATCCCCGGCAAGCAGGTTCTCCTTTCGATCTCTGCGGAATTGCAGCAGTTCGCCGAGTCGCTTCTGGCCCAAGATGAAAAAACGAGAGATGGGCGAAGCTGGGGGGTCGATGCGACCGATCAAACGCGGAAGGCCCTTAAGCAACCTTGGATCAAGGGGGGAGCGATTGTGGCCCTCGATCCGAAAACAGGAGAGGTTTTGGCCCTCGCCAGCCACCCCCGCTTCGATCCGAATGATTTCATCTCCTCTGCTCACTCGCTCTTCCGCGATGGGAAGTCGCGGCAGGTGAACCGGTGGCTCGAAAATGAGTGGTTTATCGCCGCCGTGTGGGATGGGCGCGAGGTGTTGACGCGAGAGCGGTTGAAGCACTTTCAAGAGGAGAACCAACTGCTGAGCTGGGAAGTTTATCTCGATCTAGTCCTGCCGCCCGATGGGCCTTTGAGAAATTTCTTTCGCCGCATGGATGATGTGAAGGGAGCCATCCAACTGCAAGAAGATTATGAGGCGATGCTCTATTTTGAGCGGGCCGCCTTGCCTGTGCCGCCCGAGATTCAAAGGCGATTGGATGCCATTTCCCTTTCTCCGCAAGACAAGCTCTTTGCGGTCGACCTGTGCCGAACGGCGGTCTATGCGCCCGCTTTCACCGATGCGCTGATCGCCCAGTTTGGCTCGATGAAGATGGGGGCCTACCGCTCTCTCTGCCAGCAATTCCAAAAACAAGAGGTAGAGGCGCGCCAAAAAGCGCAAGAAGCGTTCCATCAGAACGAATTTCGCCAATGGCGAGAGAGCCATCAAAAGGAATTCCTTGCAGAGAAGCGAAAAAGGGAAAAGGAGCAGAAAACGTATGCGCGCCCCTATATCGATTATTTGGACAAGAAAGAGCAAGAGCTCTTTGCCGCCTATTGGGAGGAAAAGCGCTTTGAGCAGACAGGGCTTCCCGGAGTTCCCGAAGAGCTGCTCCGAACGTTTCGCTCTTACGCGCAGCTGAACCGTCCTCTTTTGGGCAAATACAAGATGCTCCGGAATCGTAAAAAAGAGCAGACGGAAAAAGATCTGGCGGCGGCTTTCTATCCGATCGGCGGCTTTGGATTCAGCCGCTCATTCGCCTTCCAGGCGGGGGTGCCGCAAGGGTCGATCTTCAAACTGGTGACAGCGTATGAGGGGTTGCGCCAGGGAAAGTCGCTGACAATCATCGATGAATTGAGTCAGCAAGGGGTCGCCTACTCGCCGAATCGGACCCTCTATCCCCGCTTTTACAAAGGGGGGCGCTTGCCGCGCAGCGCAGCGACGCAGATCGGAAAAATCGACCTGCTCGGCGCGATTGAGCAAACGAGCAACCCTTATTTTTCCCTTTTAGCCGGAGAGTGCTTTGAACATCCGGAGGATTTGGCGCAGGCGGCGCGCCTCTTTGGGTTTGGGGAGAAAACGGGGATCGAATTGCTCGGGGAAAAAAGGGGGAAAGTCCCCACAGATCTCAACGCCAACCGAACAGGCCTCTACTCCACTGCGATTGGACAGCACACGCTCCTTGTGACGCCGCTCCAGACAGCGATGATGTTGAGTGCGATTGCCAATGGAGGGAAGCTGCTCAAGCCCCAGCTGGTGAAGGGCGCCATCGGATTGTCCCCCGACAGACAGCCCCTCGGGGCCTTTGCTGCGACCTCTTATTTGGCCAAAGAAGAGCTTCAGGCGTTGGGCATTCCCTTCCCCCTCTTCACGGCGTTGCAACACCGCTCTCCCCTTTCTGAGACGGCGGAATTGGAGATCGAAATGAAGCGAGGAATTCCCCTGACGCCGCAGATGCGCGCGACGTTGATCGAAGGGATGAATCGGACCGTCTGGGGAGCGAAAGGGAGCGCGCGTCCCGGGGCGATTAAAGGGCTGCTGAGCAATCCTCTCTGGATGCGCGATTATCTGGCGCTGCAGCATCAGATGATCGGCAAGACGAGCACAGCGGAGATCGTCTGCAATCTGTCGATGAACCCCTCAAGTGCTCCTCAGGTATATAAATACATCTGGTTTGGCTCGATCGCTTTCAGCGATACCCATCATGCCGATCCCGAACTCGTCGTGGTCGTCTTCCTCCGCTTTGGCGATGCGGGGAAAGAGGCAGCGCCTCTAGCCGCGCAGATGATTCACAAATGGCGCGAGATCAAGAAGAAGTATTGTTCGAAATAGGCGATGGTGGACTGGAGTCCTTCACGCAAGGAGATGCGCGGTTCCCAACCGAGGAGCTGGCGGGCTTGAGCGATGTCGGGGCGCCGCTGCTTGGGATCGTCTGAGGGAAGGGGCTGATGGATGAGAGGAGAGCGGGAGCCAGTGAGGGCGAGTACCTCTTGAGCCAGGTCGAGGACCCGAAACTCGGTTGGATTGCCGAGATTGAGAGGACCTGTGACGGTTTCGGGGGTGTTCATTAGGCGGATGATCCCTTCGATGAGATCATCGACATAACAGAACGAGCGCGTTTGAGAGCCGTCGCCGTAGATCGTGAGGGGTTGATTCTGCAGAGCCTGGACAATGAAGTTGGAGACGACGCGGCCATCGTTGGGATGCATCCGGGGGCCGTAGGTGTTGAAAATGCGCGCAACTTTGATGGGAATGCGGTGGATTCTGTGGTAGTCGAAAAAGAGGGTTTCCGCACACCGCTTTCCCTCATCGTAACAGGAGCGATAGCCAATGGGATTGACGTGGCCCCAGTAGTTTTCGGGCTGGGGATGGACGTGGGGATCTCCGTAGACCTCTGAGGTGGAGGCTTGAAAGATTTTACATTTGAGCCGCTTGGCCAGACCGAGGAGGTTGAGGGCGCCGAGCACGCTGGTCTTTGTGGTCTGAATGGGATCGGCTTGATAATGGGGGGGTGATGCGGGGCAGGCAAGATTATAGATCTCATCGACCTCGACATGAAGGGGGAGGCAGATATCGTGCCGGAGGAACTCAAAGCGGGGCGATTCGAGAAGGGGAAGGATATTTTCCCGTCTGCCTGTGAATAGATTGTCGACGCAGAGAACTTCGTCCCCTTGCTCGAGAAGGCGATTGCAAAGGTGGGAACCGAGAAAGCCAGCGCCTCCCGCGACTAGAATGCGTTTATTTTTCATGGATAGGCGATCAGGGTTAGTCGACACTCGTTCTCATGGTAACCCCAATCGATAAACGGTGTCAACTCTTCCATTTTTTCCCCAGAAATGGTGACGATCGCCCGGTCGCAGAGGCGAAGCGCCGCTATCGACTCCGCCGAAGAGAGGGGGGTGCGCAGGAGGAGGTAGACCCGTTCATACTTTTTCTTGAGAAGATCGAGAAGATGGCTAAAGGTTTGCGACTGGATGAGCTCCGTTCCATAGGGAGTGTAACCGCCAGCCGTGATGGTATCGAATCCCTTCCCCTGCCGGATCGGGAGTTCGGCGATTTCCCCCTGCCACATTTGCAAAAGTCCGGGCCCATCTTCCGTCCGAAACTTCGAAAGAAAGTCGCAGCGCACCAAAATGGGCTTGATCGACATGCGGGCGAGGTTTTCTCCTAGCGCATAGGAGTAATCGGGACCGCGACCGCTCACGAGGCCGATCACTTGACCCCCCTCGGAGAAAAGGGCCATTTTGCGCAAGAGCTCTAAGTCGGGACCGGTCGGGGTTTCTACGGAGGGGCCGTCGCAAAAGGCGCTGACCGAACCGAGAATGGGGAGGTGGAGCGCGCGCAATTTTTCCAGCGAGAGAGGAAAGCCCTTGAGGAGCCGCCGCACAAAGGCGAAAAAAAAGAGAATGAAGGAGAGGGCAAAAGCGCCGACAAAGGACTTTATATAGAGGCGCGGTTTCAGGGGAAGGCGAGGGAGGACAGCGCGATCGAGCGGCTTCGACTCAACGTGATGGAGATGCGTCGAGATCGTTTTTGACTCGACCACTTCAGTCACTGTCTCCATCATTTTACCGACCATTTCTGTTTTGATCTTCAACCATTTTTCACAACGCCATTTTTCAGGTAAAACGGTCGCCAAAGATTTCCGAATCTCGCCCATCTTTTTTTCGAGCAGTTTTTTTTCTAAAAGAAGAGCTTGTCGATGGGCTTTCACCGAATCGGTCGCCTGCTCATAAAGGACAGAAATTTGCTGGTTGATACAATCTAAGCTCAGCTTTTGGAGGCCATCCATCTTCTCCCGGATCAACGAACTATTGAGCTCTTCCACTTTATAGAGTTGCTCCAATTGATCGGAGAGGATTCTTCGCTGCAGAGCAATCTCCTCTTGCCACCGCTCCGCCTCTTTCGAGCTATGGTGCTTTTCATCTTTCAATTGCATCCCCAGCCCAATCGCATCTCCAATGATTTTTTGGCAGAGAGGATCCTTCAATACAGAACTCAATGAGGCAAGATCAAAATCGGGTTGATGAATCTCCTTTTTGAGTCGCTCAAAATGGTGCATCGCCGCCTCCGCTGCATCGAGCTTGGTGTTATATTGAAGAAACAAGGAACTCGCAGAGGAGAGATCGATCCCCTCTAATTCTTGGGGCGCAGTTTTGCCATAAAAAAATCGCTCTTGCAAGATCTTTTCGCGCAAGGAGAGAAGGCGGGCGTAATTCTCTAAATACTCCGCTAAATCTTCCCTCTCTTGGGGATGAGGAAAGGCTTTGGCCCAAAAAGAGAGCCCCTCTCTGATATCCAGAGCCGCGATCTCTCCTTCTTTATCGATGGCTTCGATCCATTTGTCTATCTCATATCTCTGGTTGCGGATCTCTCGGAGTTCCTCCTTTCTCGCAGTGAGGGAGCTTTCGCTCATCGCATCGGGAGAGGAAAAAGAGAGTTCTAATAAATCCCTTTTCTGCTTGAGATCTTGGATTTTTTGACAAATCTGATTCAATTGCTTAGAGGAGGCCCCATCTCCTCCCACTGCAACGGCCTTTCCCTCTTTTTCAATTTGATCGAGACGGGCCAACTCGATGTCGATCTGGAGCACTTTATTTTGCATCCCTCGATGGGGCAATAAGAGCTCTTCCGCCTCTTCCTCCAGGCCCACAAACCCCTTTTCTTCCAAGTTGCGAGTCAGATAGCTAGCCTGCTGATCGAATAGTTGCTCCATCTGTCCATAAATTTGCCCTTGCTTATTCTCCAGATAGGTTAACTGCTCTTTCGCCAACTGGTCGTATTCCTTTTTCAAATAGCGCTGATATTGGTGCATCAATTCATTGACAATGCGCGTACAGAAATGGCGATCGCGACTCGTGAAGGAGATATTGTAGAGCGACGTATTCAGCTTATCGCTGACAATTTTTATCTGGCTGCGAATGCTCTCTGCCATTGGGAACCAATGCCCCACCTGGAAAGGATAAAAGGCGCCGATTTTCAAAGCTTTGGGAATCTTTTGCACAGTGAATTGGAGAGGAGGTTCTTGCAATTGGATCTTCTCTCCAATGATCCCGGCATCTAGCTCTTTTCTCCGATCGGCCGCATAGACTTTAAAATGGGTCGGATCAGTGAAAGAGAGATGAAAGGAAAGTCCCTTCTCTTCTTCATAGAGGACATCGGAAAAGGCAAAAGAGTCGAGGTCCTCGAGCGGCTGTCCTTTTTCCGCTTTCAAGGTATCTCGAAAACGGCGATAGATCTTCTTGAGCATCCATTCCGATTTAACGGGCTTGATTTGGAGCCCCATTTTTTCAACTAAAGGGCGCAGCACTTGGTAGGACTTCATGAAGACAACGGCTTGCGGTTGGCTGGTCGTCCCCATCCCCACAATGATCTCTTTCAGAAAACTCTCTGAGCTGCTTTTTTCAACCCCTTCTTTGAACGTCGATTCCGCTTTATATTGAGGAGGAGAGCTCCCAAAAAAGAGGAACGCCAAAAGAGCGCCGAGCACGGCCCCCTTGAGGAGACGCCTCCGCATCGAAATGTAAAGCTGCTTTACATCGCTGAGAGAAAAAATCCATTCTTGAGGATCGAGATTGGGCTTTTCCATCAGGGAAGAATCACTCCCCAATTCGAGCTCGTCTTAAACATCACGTCCACTCCGCTAAAGCTGGGCAATAGCTGGGAAATGAATCGATTCCATTCGGTGATCGGCTTGGCGGCGACGTAGACGATATCGCCGGGCATGACCAATAGGCTCTCATTCGGCAGATGGATCACGTGCTCCCAATTGACCGTATAGATCTTCGGATTGGCGATATTGCCGCGGATGACTTGAATATACGACTTATCGCCTGTGTAGGGGATCCCTCCCGCCTCAGCCAATGCCTGTCGGAGTGGCAAAAAGCCGCTCGGAAGGGAGATGACCCGCTCTCTCCCCACCTCTCCCATCACCATCATCGTGGCAGCGGAAGGTTCAGCGATATAGATCTTATCGCCTCCTCGCATGACGATATTTTGCTGCATATCCCCCTCTTTGAGGAGTTTATACATGTCGACGGGCAACATCTTTCCCTCGCGGATGACGTAGCTTTTAAACAGATTGGCATCGATGGGGATTTTTGCCTTGGACAACAGATCGAAGAGGCGCATCTTGCCATTGACGGGAACGCTGGAGAGTGCCGTTAAGCCCGCTAACTCGACCTTCCGCTCTATCCGTTCTCTGTAGGTGAGGAACACTTCCGTATCGCTGATCTGGTCATTGTAATGGTCTTGGATTTTCTGTCTCGCCTCTTCTAAAGTGAGTCCAGCGACATGAATGGGGAGAGTGTCGGGAAGGCGGATTTGCCCATTGACCACGCGGTATCCGACAGAACTGCCGATGTTCTGAACAGCACTCACAATCTCCGATCGCTTGGGATGGTAGAGAGAAATTAGAAGCACATCGTCCTCCGCGATCCGATCTTGGTATTCTTCGAGCCACTCCTCATCGAGATCCTCTAAAGGGCGCCCTTCCATTTCGAGAATGGAGAATTTCCCCTCGCGGATTTTATACGAGTCGAGAACGAATTCATCTGCGCCAAATAGATCCTTACCCATGTAAGGTCCTCCGCAACTGGCGAGGCAAAGGACAATGAAGAGGGAGAGAATGATCCTTGTCATAAAGAATTCAGGCCTTTAACATAGAAGAAGTCCATTTGTATAACACAACATTTTTTTCATGAAAAGGATTCTCATCACAGGGGCTGCCGGGTTCATCGGCTTTCATCTCGCGAAGTATTTGCGCAAACGGGGCGACTTCTGCATCGGGCTCGATAACTTCAATGCCTATTACGATCCCCAATTAAAAAAAGATCGGGCCACTGAACTCCTCAAAGAGGGGATTGAGGTTGTCTCGGCCGATATCTGCGAACAAGACCTCATCAAAGCGCTCTTGTCCAAGCATGGCATTACCCATTTGGTCCACCTCGCCGCCCAAGCGGGCGTACGCCACTCCCTCTCTCATCCTCATGAGTATGTCGCTGCCAATTTGCAGGGATTTGTCTCTATTTTAGAGGCGTGCCGCTTTTACCCCTCAATCCAACTCACTTACGCCTCCTCTTCTTCGGTCTATGGGTTGAATGAAAAGGTCCCCTTCAGCGTCGACGATGCGACCGACGCCCCCGCCAATCTCTACGCCGCAACCAAAAAGGCGAACGAGCTGATCGCCCATGCCTACCATCATCTCTATGGCCTCTCCGTCACAGGGCTCCGCTACTTCACTGTCTACGGCCCGTGGGGACGCCCCGATATGGCCTACTACCGATTTGCGCAGCAAATCTGCGAAGGGCAACCGATCCAAGTCTTCAACCGCGGACAAATGAAGCGCGATTTCACCTACGTCGACGACATCGTGCGGGGCACCGCCGCAGCGATCGATCGAGGCGGCGGCTGCGAAATTTTCAACCTCGGCAATCATCGCTCGGTAGAGCTTCTTCACCTCATTCAACTCCTCGAAGAGGCCCTGGGGAAAAAAGCGATTCAAGAGATGCGGCCAATGCAGCCCGGGGAAGTCTTAGAAACATTTGCCGATATTGAAAAAAGCCAACAACAACTCGATTTCCACCCTTCAGTTTCTATCGAAGAGGGGATCCGACACTTCGTCGACTGGTTCAAGCGTTATCATTTTGCACAGCCCGAAAGGCCGCTGGCAGGAATTCGATCAGATCGCGGGCCATGACGCAGTAAGAGGTCCTTTCCGCGGCCGCGATCTCGCCGGCAATCGCATGTAAAGTCACCCCTAACAGAGCCCCTTCATAAGGCGCGGAGCCTTGGGCGAGCAGCGCGGCGATGATCCCCGTTAAAACATCTCCCGTCCCCGCCTTCGCCATCCCCGGATCGCCTCGGGCGATAACGAGGGGCTTTTTTCGGGGCGCGAAGAGATGCGTCGGCGCCCCTTTCAAAACGACGATGACATTCTTCCGCTCGCAAAAGCGGAGCACTTCGGCGAAGAGATCTTCGTCCGGTGGCAGGGCTTTTAACCCGAGCAACCGGAGCATCTCTCCTCGATGGGGCGTCAATACAGCCCCTTTCGGGAAATTCAAATCGGGCAAGAGAGCATCCGCATCGACGACGCAAGGACATTCAATGCGCGTTAAATACTTCTTCAGCCACCCTTCTGTCTTTTTGGAACGGCCCAGGCCAGGCCCCACAAAAGCCGCTTGGGCTTTGCCGAGCGCTCCTTCCCATTCCTTTTCATTCCAAGGAGTGTAGATCAATTCCAGAACTTGTGGGGCAATCTCTTCGGGATGAAACAACCGCACAATGCCAGCGCCCGCTTTCAAAGCGGCCCAGCCTGTCAGCTGCGGAGCGCCCGCGAAAGCCCGCGACCCGCCAAAGCCCACGACATAGCCCGCCTGATATTTGTGCCGATTCCACACGATCTTCGGCAAATGCAATTTCTTGCCCATTCCTAAAGATGTTCCTCTTTGATTGCCCGTTGCAACAGGACTTTCACCGCTTCACGCGGATCTAAGCCGCCGTAAATGATCTCATAGGTCGCCTCGGTGATCGGCACGGGAATCTGGTGTTTATGGCCCAGTTCGCGCGCCGAAACACAGGTGTAGATCCCCTCCACCGCCATGCCGATCTTTTGCCGCGCTCCTTCCGGAGACAACCCCTCGGCAAGCAGTTTGCCAAAGCGGTAATTGCGGCTATGGCGCGACATGCAAGTCACGCAGAGATCTCCCATGCCCGATAGTCCATTGAGCGTTTCCGGCTTGCACTGCTTCACTATGCAGAGTTTCCGGATTTCGTGCAGCCCGCGCGTCATCAAGGCCGCTTTGGTATTATCGCCGCAGCCCAACCCATCGGCAATCCCACAGGCAATCGCAATGATGTTCTTCATCGCGCCTCCGAAACAGACGCCGCGGATGTCGGCATTGGGATAGATGCGAAACGTCGGTGTCGTGAAGCGCTCGTGGATCATCTTCATCACATCGGCCGCATAGCCCGAACAGACGACTGAAGTGGGGAGATTGAGGATGATATCCTCTGCGTGGCTCGGACCGCTCAAGCAGCCGATGAGAGGACTTTCTTCCACGCCGAGGAGTGAAGAGATCACTTCGGGCAACAAAAGCCCCGTTTTCTGCTCAATTCCCTTTGAAGTGATCACAATCGGAACGTCGACCTTTCCCACCCGCTCAAAGACAGGGCGGATGCCCGAAGAGGTGACGCTCTCGACGATCGCTTCGGCTCCGTGCAATGCCTTTTTTAAGTCGGAGGTGAAGTGAACGCTCGCCGGCGCTTCCATCCCACTCAATTTGGGATGCAGGCGGCTCTTTTCCAACTGCGCAGCAAACGCTGCATCGCGCGTCCAGACGGTCACTTTGTGCCCGTTATTCGCCAGAACCGTAGCCAGCGCAAAACCCCAAGTCCCCGCGCCTAAATATCCGATTTTCATAGTGATTCTCTCAATAATTTTTGCACGATCTCGAGGCTCTCTCTTCCTTTCAAAGGCGCATAGCGCGTTTCCCGCGTGGCCAAAAGGGCTTTTGCCCGAGAGGCGTAGGGCAATACATCAAAGAGGAATTGTTCCCCTTTCCAGACCCATCCCGTTTCTCCCTTTTTGCGCACCCAATGAAGCGGCAATTCCACCTCTGCCATGCGGCGGAAAAAAGAGAGGTCAAAGAGCATCTGTCCGCTATA
>CAYNWC010000028.1:0-10839 GCA_964400805.1 uncultured bacterium
CACGCCCTCAACCTCGATGGCGGCGGCAGCGTCGATCTCACCTTCCTTACCGAATCAGGAGCATTCTCTTCAACGGTGAGAGCGCTAGACCCTTGCGGCAAACGCACCGTAGCCACAGCTCTAGTTGTTACAAAGTAACACACAAAGCAATCTCCACTTGCTATTTTTTGTTTAAAACATTAGGATGACGATCTTACCCTGTTGAGTTTGAAACGTGATTGGCGTATTCCTTGATACTGAGACCAACGGCCTGAATTCCCAGATCCACAAGATTGTGGAGATCGCCTTTAAAATCGTTGACCTGGCCAGTGGCGAGCCTAAAGAGGAGTTCCAAACCCTCATTGCCCAGCCCATCGAGGCCTGGGAGAAGAGCGACCAAGAAAGTCTACGCATCAACGGCTTTACTTTTGAAGAAATCTCGAAAGGCAAAACCCCCCGTCATGCATCGCAAACGATCATCGACATCTTCACTCGCTGGGGCATTCGCCGCAAAAAAGCGGTATTCATCTGCCAAAACCCCTCTTTTGACCGCGTCTTTTTTTCCCAACTGATCGATCCCGATACGCAGGAGCTCCTCAGCTGGCCCTACCACTGGCTCGATCTCGCTTCGATGTATTGGGCCCTTACCCTCTTCAAAGCCAAAAATCAAAGCGGCCCCCTTCCTTGGGAAACAGGCTTTTCGAAAGACCTCATCGCCTCCCACTACCAACTCCCCGGCGAGGCCAAGCCCCACCGCGCCATGAATGGCGTCGCCCATCTCCTCCTCTGCTACCAAGCTGTCGTCGGATTCCCGCTGGCGAGCGCTCCGGTCCTTTAAACACACGTTCAGAAAGCGGGTCTGTTTTTTCAGGAGAAAAATAACAGGATGGCAGGATAGACAGGATAAGGAGAGAGAGGTCTACGGGTTTGTGAGAAAACAAAGCAACGGGATACCGAGTCAACCACTCTTTATATAATTAAATTATTTAATTAACAAAGTAATTACTTTATATTTAAATATAACACAAATTGATGTATTATATTTCACAAACCACAACATTGGCAGATAATGTCAGCGATAGATAGATCTTTATTTAGAAGCCCAATTTTTGATCCAAACGTTTTAATACACAAAATCGTTCCTTTTATTCCCCCTCGAGAAACGGGCGTCTTCCTAAACACAATAGCTGCCAATCCTCATCTTGTAAAAACAGAATATAGCCCTGATCTTAAACGCATTTACAGGGACGTAACGCTTGAACAACTCAAGAATAATACTCCGGGCGCAGCATTACGTTTGGCCGTTAAAGACAGAAATTATTTACTTTTGAAACAACTCCTTAAATCCGACGCTGCTTTTGTTCGCGGTGCTTTAGATGAACGTTTCGGCGGCTACACTTTCGCTGGTGCATTCCACGAGTTTGCAAAAGAGGGAGATACAGAGGGCATGAACATGATTCTGCATTCAGCCCGTAGAAAGGATCTCCGAAAGTTTGAGATGACATTTAAACAGGCTCATCCAAGAGCTGCTCTCTATATGTTAGATCCGGCTAACCATATCGACTTGAATCCAGAAATTATCGGCGACCACTTGGTGCGTATTGGCAAAAAAGATCTTTTCCACGCATACCCTCCCCCGCCCTTACCTGAAGAAAAGAAACAAGTCATGGAAGCGATATTGACTTCGCCAATAATGGCAGATTGGATTAGGAAGAATTTTTTCCTCATTGCTTACACCGCTTCCCAAAACGCTTTTGAATTAATCGAGCGAAATATAGACCTATTCGACCCCTCCCTTGAAATAATAGATGGGCACCCATGGAACGAATATGGCGGCCTCTCATCGATGATCTTGAGAAACGCTTGCAGATATGACTGTTTTGAAATCATCAGAAAGATGATTGACGTTCTCGACCTAGACTCTTTAAAATATTCCCGTGGGTGGGGTTGGATTTATCCTCTTAAAACAGAATTATTACAGGAATGCTCGGCAAAATGCGCTCAGGCAGGACATACGGAACTCGCTCACCAAATCAACACAGCGATCGCTCAACGAAATCAATTATGTAATAAAATCGACTTTGCAGTACGCGCCACTATTGTCCCCTACATGATTTTTAAAAGGTGAATGTAAAAACCTCTTCATAACTACCGCAGCGCGCAGTTTTATCTCTTATCATTCTCATCATTTTATCCTTTCCATCATTAACCTGGCTTGAGTCCTCACGCGTGTGCATCCTAGCAAATCAACGAGTTAACGATAAAACGATGAAACGATCAAAAATAGAGGGTTTTATAATCTCCTATCGTTTTCTCGTTTCATCATTTCTATCGTTGAACTTGGCTTGAGTCCTCACATCTGTGCATCCCAACAAAGAATGGCCGCGCGCCTCAATAACTCGATTTGTTGATTTTGACTTTGCCGCGGAAAATCCGGTAGACCCACGCGCAGTAGGCTAGAACGAGCGGAATCCCAATCGCGACGACAATGAGGAGAATCTCTAACGTCTTGGAGCTCGAGGCCGCATTGTAGATCGTGATGCTGTTGGTGTCGGGATCGAGCGTGGAGCGGACGATGTAGGGGTAGGTGCCGAGGCTAAAGAGGAGGAGCAGAAAGGCAATGGCGATGGAGGAGGAGACGAAGGCCCAGCCGTTGTTGTCTTTGCGCACTTGGCGCGGAATGTTGAGGATGGCGAGAAGGGCGATGAGGGGAAAGAGATAGTAAATGGGATGGCTGACGATCCGCTCAAACATGTGGGGCATGTAGATGAATGTGGCGAGGGTGGTCATCGCATACCAGAAGAGAAAAGAGAGGATCGCTTTGTTGATCCAACGGCGCACGGTTTCGTGAGCCTCTCCTTCGGTCTTCATGGCGAGATAGATAGCTCCATGCATGGCAAAGAGGGCGACGGCGGTGAAGCCGACGACGAGGGAATAGGGACGAAAGAATTGGGAGAAAGTGCCGATGTAATCTTGCTCGGCATTGAGCGGGATGCCTTCGATCACATTGCCGAGAACGAGTCCCATGACAAAGGCGACGAGGGTGCTGGCTAAAGAGAAGGTGGCGTCCCAAAAGAAACGCCAGGTGCGCGATTCCCGCTTGCTCCGAAACTCAATAGCACAGGCGCGAAAGATGAGCCCGGCAATGAGAATCATGAAGAGAGTATAGAAACCCGAAAAAACGCTGGCATAGGCATTGGGAAAGCCGGCGAGGAGACCTCCCATGACGACGACAATCCACACTTCATTGCCATCCCAAACGGGGCCAATGGCGTTAAGGAAAATGCGCCGCTCTTTGTCACTGCGGGCAAAGAGATGGAGCGCGCCGACGCCGAGATCAAAGCCGTCGAGAACGCAATAGGCGAGTATGGAAAAGCCCATGACGATGTACCAAAGGGTGGGCAGATCCATCAAAATCGCTCCTCGCTGAGGGTGTCGCTGTAGATTTGATCGTCGGGATCGGAGCGGAGGGGCTCAGGACCATGCTTGATCTTCCGGTCGAGGAGGAAGAGGAAGAGGGTAAAGAGGAGGATGTAGATGATGACGAACATGGTGATGGAGCCAAAGACTTGACTGGCCCGAATGGAATGAGAGACCCCTTCGCTGGTGCGAAGCACTTTGTAGACGATCCAGGGTTGACGCCCCACTTCGGCGGAGATCCAACCACATTGCTGCCCGATGTGAGGCAGCGCAACAGAAAAAACCATGGCCCAAAGGAGCGCCCGTTTCTCTTCGAGCCGTCCTCGCGCCCAGTAATAAAAGCCAAAGAGGGCGATGAGGAACATGAGGAGCCACATGAAAATCATGATGTGATAGGTCTGAAAGCAAAGCGGGACGTTGGGCCACTCGTTGCGAGGGATTTTATCGAGGCCGGTGACCGGGGTTTGGAGATCGTGGTAGGTGAGCACGCTGAGAGCTCCGGGAATTTGGACGGAATGGACAATCTCTTGCTTCGCATCGACCCAGCCGAAGAGCGAGAGAGGCGTGGCAGGCGCGGTCTTATAGATCCCTTCGAAGGCGGCGAGCTTGGCCGGCTGATAGCGAGCGACGAGGCGCGCGCTGGAATCGCCAGAGACGAGCTGGAGCACGAGCGAGATCATGGCAAAGCTCAGACCGATATACATCATGGAACGCGCAATGGGTTGATGCTTTTTCTTGAGCAGATAATAGGCGGCCACGCTGATGACGAAGAAGGCGCCCGTGAGCCAACAGGCGAGAATGGTATGGCACAAGCGGTCGAGGAAAGAGGGATTGAAGACCATCTCCCAGAAGTTGGTGATCTCAGCGCGCGGGCCGAGCGGCGAATCGACGATATGAAAGCCAGCCGGCGTTTGCATCCACGAATTGGCGGCGATGATCCATACGGCGCTAAAGTGGGCGCCGAGACAGACGCAAATCGTTGAGAAATAGTGGACTTTAGGGCCGACGCGGTCCCAACCAAAGAGGAGAATCCCGAGAAAGCCCGCTTCGAGAAAGAAGGCAAAGACCCCTTCCGCTGCCAGCGCGCTGCCAAAGACATCGCCCACAAAGCGGGAGTAGCGGGCCCAGTTAGTTCCAAAGGCAAACGTCTGCACGAGGCCTGTCGCAACGCCCAGCGCAAAAGTGAGGGAGAAGATCTTGATCCAAAAGTGGGTCATCTCCTTGTATTTGTGGTCTTTTGTCTTGAGGTAGAGCCCCTCCATGATGACGAGCAACAGCCCAGGCCAATGCTGATCGGCGGATAGAGATAGTGAAAGCCGATGTTCAGCGCAAATTGAATCCGAGAAAGAATGAGAACATCCATAAGCGGCTATACTACCATAAAGATTATTTTGCGTCTTATTCTTCCATGCGGTATGCAACGGATGTGGGCACAAAAAATTAAAGGAGTCCTTTATGAAAGCATTCTTGTTCTTGGCATTAGCCCTTTTCGTTTCCAGCTGCGCAGGTTGCGGCAAGGAAGATGAGGAGTATGGTCCCTATCCCACCGGCAGCAAAAATAGCCAATCTAAACCTCAGGTACAGAAGTAGCCGTTCTTGTGGGTTGCTAGCAACTCGACAAACCTTTAAAATGAGCTGGTCGGGATAAATATCTTGCAAAGATTTGTCGAGTACTTGTAAAACGCAACCCATGAGCTTTTTCCATTCCCTCACTCCGTTCATCGAGATCCTGATCATCGCGGTCATGGTCAATTACATTTTGTCGTTCTTCTGGAACACAAAATCGATGGATTTGGTGTGGGGGCTTTCCGCTTTCTTGCTGATCTTTGCGATCTCGAACTGGCTGAATTTGCCCGTCTTGCACAGAATCATGCTCCTCATCGGCAATGTCGCCGTGATCGGCGTCTTGATCATCTTCCAGCCCGAGCTGCGGGTTGCTCTGTCGAAGCTGAGCCTAAAAAGCCGCCGCTCGCGCGAGTTGACCGAATTCGATAAATTCCTCGATCAGCTGGCCGGGTCGGTCTACCGTATGTCGGAAAAGCGGATCGGCGCTCTGATCGCAATGGAAAATGAAGATTCGCTCGATGAGTACGCCCAAAAAGCAGTGCTCTTGAACGCCGCGTTCTCGCCAGAGCTTCTGGAGACCATTTTCGCTGTGAACACGCCGCTGCACGATGGGGCCGTGATCTTGCGGGATAAAATGATCTTGGCCTCCGCAGTGATCTTGCCGTTGGCAGAGGATGCGGCCCAGCTGTCGAAATCAATGGGAAC
Source organism: uncultured bacterium (assembly GCA_964400805.1). Taxonomy (GTDB): domain Bacteria; phylum Chlamydiota; class Chlamydiia; order Chlamydiales; family SM23-39; genus REEB52. Next base: position 5,671 of record CAYNWC010000028.1, read on the forward strand.
GCGCCATCGCGCGGGACTTGGTCTGAGCCATACGACCGATGCACTGATCATCGTCGTCTCTGAAGAGACGGGGAAAGTGTCGATCGCCCGTGAAGGGATCATGACCCGCGGGGTAAAAATCGATCGCTTTAAAGGGATCATCCGCAGTATCTTTAATCCACCTCCGCGCATTGCGCACACCAAGTTCAGCTTATGGGAGTGGCTTAAAGCATGAAGACCCTACTCATTCGTCTCTTCATCGAAAATTGGCATAGAAAACTACTCTCTTTGATTTTAGCTATGATCATTTGGATGATGGTGAGCCATTCGATGACGGTCACCAAGGTGATCCCCAATATCCCCGTTCGCGTGGTCCACCTCCCCCATGAAAAGACGATCGAGGGAATGCAGGTGAATGGGCTGTTGAATAAGCGCATTTCTCTGACGATCATCGGCCAGAAAGCGGCTCTCGATGAGCTCTCGGCCAAGGATCTCGAGGTGGAGATCGACGCCAAAGACAAAGGGCATGAATGGATCGCGACGATCACGCAGAAAAATCTGGTGAGCCATAATCCCCAATTCGATCCGATCAAGATGGTCTCTAAGGTGATGCCGATCGAAATGATCGTCCGGCAAAGCAAGCTCGTGACCGAAAAAATCCCCATCATGGTGACCCATCCCATCGGCGAAGCGCCCAAAGGGTATCAATATTTGGATGTGTGGCCCTACCAGCTCTCGGTCACCGTCACAGGTCCCGAAGAGGCGATCAAGCGGCTGAAGAACCGCGGCCTCAAACTCACCTTCAATCTGAACGACATCACCACAACGGAGCTCGATGCACTCGCCTCTGCGAATGGGGAACACTCCGATGAGATCAGCTTCGCGGTTCCCGATTCATGGAAAAAAATTCCGCTCCCCCAACTCTCGGAAATGCCCATTGAGATCGACGATCCGCAGGCCACGGCTCTCCGGATCGACTTTTCGCGCCAAGATTTGCTGCCGATCGGCTTCTCCATCCCTGTGACCGTCTTCTTCCCGCCGAAATACAGCCACACTCTCAACCCCGAAACCTACTCCTTGGGAACCAATCCATTCATCGCGAAGAAAAACGGGATGAAACTCTTCAATGCCCCTCTCTACGCGCAAGGAGTGAGCCGCCTCTTTTTGGAGACGGTCAAGGACATGATCCAGATCGCCATCATCGCCACCCCCAAATCGGAGAGGGAAACCCTCCTCTGGAATGTCCAATTCATGTATCCCCACGAACTCGAAGATCGGTATATCTCCAAAGTGATGGCCGAGTCAAACGATGAAACGTTCGATGTCCAGCCCCATCTTCTCGAAGATTATTTGCGCAACCGCTTCCGCAGCTACATGAACCGCTTCCGCCTCTATACCCCCGATAACCACAAGCTCTCCCTCAAGATCGAGCTGCTCGCGAACTCCATTTCGGTCATACCTCAGAATTACCCATGAAGCATGTCGTGCTGCTGAAATCTCGCTCGCGCCACCGCGGCGGACTGGAAAAATACGCCGCGCGCATCGCAAACGCCTTCTTAGAAAAAGGCTCCCGCGTGAGTGTCTTGACAACGGGCGACTCGCCGCCCCATCCAGAGATCGCCTTTTACGCAGCCAAAACGCTCCCCTGGCCCTCCTTCCTTCGCATGGAGCAATTCGATCGCTTTGTCGGGCGATGGCTCCAAAAAAATCCCGCCGACCTCGTCTTCGGCATGGAGCGCAACCGCTATCAGACCCACTTGCGCGCAGGCAATGGCGTCCACGCCGCTTATCTCCAGAGCCGCCACTTCACCGAAGGAAGAATGAAGGTTTTTCTCTGTCACTATAATCCCCTCCATCGAAAGATCCTTGAACTCGAAAAAGCGGCCTTCGAAAACCCCGCTCTGCAAAAGCTCTTCACCAACTCCCACATGGTGCGCGCCCAAATCCTCGACCACTACGCAACGGATCCCAAAAAGATCCAAGTGATCCACAACGGCGTCGAATGGCGCGAGATGGAAACGGACTTTGCCGAATGGCAAGAGGGGCGCGCCCGCGCGCTCTGCCAATTTCAACTCAATCCCGCGCAGTTCCACTTTCTCTTCATCGGCAATGGCTATCGCCGCAAAGGGCTTGGGTCCCTCCTCCTCGGCCTCTCTCGCCTTCCCCACCGCGATTTTCACCTCTCGGTCATCGGCAAAGACAAGGAGATCGCCGCCTACCGAGCGCGGGCCCTTCAGCTCGGCCTGCAAAACCAGGTCCGCTTTTTCGGCCCCCTTCCCGATGTTCGCCCCTTTTATCAGCTCGCCGATGCGCTCGCGATCCCCTCCTTCTATGACCCCTTTGCCAACGTCACCGTCGAAGCGCTCGCAATGGGGCTCCATGTAATCTCCTCCCTCTCCAATGGAGGCCATGAAATCCTCACCCCCGAAACGGGGACCCTCATTCCCGATCTCCTCGATCCCGATGCGATGGTCGCCGCCCTCCAAAACGCCCTCCAGCGCCCCAAAACGCCCTCCAGCGCCTCCCGCATTCGCCACGCCGTGGCTCACCTCGATTTCTCTCAACAACTCCGCCTTTTGATGGATGGCTGTGGATAAAGAGAAATGGATCTACTACGCCATCCGCGTCCTCACCTTTCCCTGCGCCCTCATGCCCTATTCCTGGCTCCATGCAATCGGCAAAGTCCTCGGCTCTCTCGCTTTTTACTTTATGCGCGACTATCGCAAGCGCGCCCTCAGCAATCTCGCCTCGCCACCGAGCTCGCCCTCACGCCCCAGCAGATCCGCCGCATCGCCAAACAATCGTTCCAAAATCTCGCCATCACCTGTCTCGAATACCCCAAATTCGCCCACACGAAAGACCTTTCGCGCGCCATCCAGTGTGAAAATCCCGAGATCGCCGAAGCCCTCTATTGCAAAGGGCAAGGGATCATCTTCTTCTGCGGCCACCAATCGAATTGGGAAACGCCCTTCCTCGATGGCACCCGCCGCATGAAGGGGATCGCCATCGGCAAATCGATCAAAAACACCCGTCTCTACAACTGGGTTCTCTCCATCCGACAAAAGCATGGCGGCCGGATCATCGAACCGCGCAATGCCGTGCGCGAAGGGCTCCGCGCCCTCAAAAAAGGGATCTTTGTCGGCATCGTCGGCGATCAAGGAATGCCCGACAGCGGTTACTCCTTCCCCTTTCTCGGCAGGCGTGCCTGGACGACCACCGCCCCCGCTCTCCTCGCCTACAAAACCAACAGCCCCATCCTCTGCGCCACCACCCGCCGCGTCCCTGGTGGCTACCGGATCCGCTACGCCGCTCCCATCTGGCCCGACCTTTCTCAACCGCTCGAAGCAGAGGTCCCTCGCATGATGAATCAAGCCCTCACCCTTCTGCAGGAGAGCATCCAGCAGGCCCCCGGCGACTGGCTCTGGCAACACAACCGTTGGAAGCAGCAAAATACCCACAACCTCTATCGCCGCTTCCGGCAAGATTGCCTCTGCCTCATCCTCCCCGAACAGGGCATTGTAAATCTCCTCCCCCATCTGCCCGCCCTCAAAGAGATCTATCCTCTTGCCTTCCTCACCCTCCTCGTCCCTGAGAACCAGCGCCACCTCTCCCTCATTCCCGCCGATGAAACTCTCTATTACACGCATCTCTCTCAAACCCTCCTTCCTGACTTTCGCTTTAAACTCGTCTTCAACTTCACCGACTACAAACCCATTCACGCCCATTATAAAAAGCTCAGCGCCTTCTACGTTCTCGACCTGCCCGCCCTCAAGCAATGCGCTGCAGAACATCTCGAGCCCCACCACAATCTCTCCGATATCCTCAAACGGGCCCTCTGCCGCCCTGGATCTCTTTGGAAAAAATAGGAACCACATATGCCTGCCGAACGCTTTTATCTCGACGCCGATCTTTCCGATACAGTGACCCTCGAAGGCACTGAATTCCACCACCTCGCCCACGTCATGCGGGTTCGCATCGGCGACACTGTGGAACTCGTCAACGGGCGAGGGAGCCTCGCGCAAGGGAAGGTCACCTCTCTCTCAAAACAGAGCGCCACCCTTGAGATTCTCTCCAGCGCCCAATCCCCGCTTCCCCCGCCCCATCTCTTCCTCGCCGTCCCTCTCCTTCGTCCCGCCAAGCTCGAGTTCATCATCGAAAAAGGGACTGAACTCGGCGCCGACGCCTTTTTCCTCTACTCCGCCCACCATTCAGAAAAAGAGGGGCTTTCCCCCAACCAGAAAGAGAGGCTGCAACACATCGCCATCTCTGCCATGAAGCAATGTGGCCGCCTCGATCTGCCTCCCATCCACCTCGTCTCGCAGTGGGAAGAGCTTTTTGAGATCCCAGCGACTCACCTATTTGGCGACACGCGACCGACAGCGAAGCCGATCTCGCCAAAAAAGGAGAAAGTTCTTTTCATCACAGGACCGGAGAAGGGATTTTCAGAGAAAGAGGTTAAATCGTTGGATCAGAAAGGAGTGGGGGTGAGGTTACACAAGAATATTTTGCGGGCCGAGACGGCGCCGCTCGTCGCCCTTTGCCTTTTGGGCAATTCAGCTGCGGCGGCTTGTTAAGAAATCAGTGTGTTTTTTCATCAGCGCAGAGCCCCTTCGGGGAAGGTTGAGACGCAGAGGAAGAGAGAAGAAAATAAATAAAATAAAAGAAAAAGGCGGGGCCTTGCCCGGAGGAGGAGAGTATGGCTTTTACTTTCCCAGCACACAACGACGGATTCCTTTCTTTAAGACAGGTTCGTTGAAGTTAATCAGCAATCCAACTTGCTTGTTTAAAAGGCGAAGATAGGTCAGCAATTGTGCCTCATGAATAGGCAAAAACCGATCGATCGATTTCAGTTCAACCACAACCTTGTTCTCTATAAGAAAATCGAATCGGAAACCACAATCCAATGTTCTGTTTCTATAAGTCAGAGGAACGGCTTCTTCTCGTTGGTAAGCCAAGCCCTTTTCTTTGAGTTCTATTTCTAGGCAATATTGGTATACTGATTCCAACAGACCAGGTCCGAGGTGTTTATGTACTTGAATCGCAGCGCCTATGATTTCATGTGTGAGTTGTTGATCTTGATCAGCAGCAACTAAGTCCACTCTCTCCTCCTCCGGGCAAGGCCCCGACCTTTTCTCTTATTTTATTTATTTTCTTCTCTCTTCCTCTGCGTCTCAACCTTCCCCGAAGGGG
>CAYNWC010000029.1:0-10700 GCA_964400805.1 uncultured bacterium
GGACAAAGATGATCGCAAAGGCGCCAATCAATAGAAAGCCAAGCGCAAAGTGGACGACAGAGAACGCAGTGATCTGATCGGGGAACGAGTCGATGGAGAGGCTGATGAGTGCAAGCCCAAGCGTTGCCGCTAGATTGCGCAGCGTCGCGATCATCCCAAACGCAACCCCCATCTTGGGAGAAGGAACGGCCCGCATCACTGTAGAATAAGAGGGAGTGAAGATGAGCGGAAGGCCCACCCCAAAAGCGACCGATGCGAAGAGGAGGCTTGCCAAGCCAGGCGTGCTGAAAAATCCAAACCAGAAAAAGGAGAGGATCAGCGACAAAAAGCCAAGCGCAATGGGCAATTTAGGACTCACCCGATCGGAGAGATAGCCGCCGACAGGAGACAAAAAGAGAACAGGGGCCGTCGCCGCGAATGTCAGTAGCCCTGTCTGGGAGGGGGAATAGCCCAAGATCTGTTGGAGATAGACCGCGCGAAACACGGTGATCATCATGATGAATTGGACGATACTGACGCTCACATTGATGGCCGCAAAGGCGGAATAGCGAAAGAGCCCCAAATCGAGAAAGGGATGCGTTGCGGTTTTCTCGCGGCGGATTAAGAGGATGCCGCTCACAATCACGAGCGCAGTGAAGAGAATTGTTTTAACCGACAACCAACCCCATTCCGTGTTCTGCATCAAGAGAATCACGAGAGAAGAGCTCGCGACAGCAAAATAGAGAAAGCCTCTTCCATCGATTTTTTGATGAACCGGCTTCGGAGAGGGCAAGAAAAAATAACCCAAAATCACACCCGCCAAAGCGATGGGCAAATTGATCCAAAAAATCCAGCGCCAAGAGACCCATTCGGTCAAATATCCCCCAATCGGCGGTCCCAACATTAAGAAAAGAGAGCCGATGCTCACGCTGAGTCCGGTGAGCCGCCCCCTCTCGTGAGGTCCAGCGATGAGATTCAAGAGAGCTGACTGCGAGGGAAAGAAGAGGGCAGCGCCCACTCCCTGCAAAGCGCGCGCTCCAATGAGAAAGCCCACATTCGGACTCAGGCTACAAAGAGCGGAAGCGAGCGCAAATAGGGAAATCCCGCCCATAAAGGCCCTTCGATGCCCCATTCGATCGCTCAGTTTCCCTCCGATCAACACAAACACCGCGATCATGAGCAGATAGGAGTTGACAGCCCATTGCAAGGAGACATCGTCGGCGCCCAATTCTTTCTGAATGGTCGGCAAGGCGACCGGCAAAATCGTCTGATCGAGAAAGACGAGGGCCACTGCTGGAATCAGCGCGCCTAAACCCAACCATTTATTTATTGACATAGGTGAAACTAAGATATCATAAGAAGAGGTATGATTGTCATTTCTTTTTACACGAAGGGAACCATTTACGAAAAAGAGATCGAGGATCTCGCCGCCTCTTGTCGCGCCCTGGAGGTCGACCACTACATTGAAGAGAGAGAAGATCTCGGCTCTTGGGAACGAAACTGCTGCCAAAAGCCGCTCTTCATCCTCGAATGCTTAGAGCGATTCAATCAACCTCTCTTGTGGGTCGATGCCGATGGCATTCTCCTCAAAAAACCCGATCTGGAGCTTCCCGGCTCCGACCTCGGCCTCTATTTCAACAATCGGCGCACCCATCATGCGAGAAATGCGACGATCTACCTTTCTCCCACGCCTGCAGCGAAGGCCTTTTTGAAGCTCTGGTATGAGACCGCCCAAGCGCTTAACGCACGGCCCCGCAAACCCCTCACTCCCGATCAACCGATCATGATCTCTCTGCTTCGGAAGAAAGTCGTCGCTCTTAACGTCGGCTCCTTACCCCTCGCCTACATGCAGATCTTCGATCGGGATCGCCTGCCGCTCGACGAAACCGTCGTGCTCCATTTCCAAGCCTCGCGCACCGCGCGGATGGATCCCCTTTTCTGGCAACACCTCACCGGCCGCGAACTGAAGGCGATGCGGATTGCCACCTCGCCCCAGATAAACGGCTGACTATTTCTTCAGGAACTCGGTGATTTTCGCTTCGAAATCGGCCTTGTTGATATAGCCCACGCTCCGCATAACCGGCTTCTTCTGCCCCGGTTTGAAAAAGAGAAGAGTCGGCAACGAGGAGACATTGTATTTTTTTGCCACCTCGGTTTGGGAGTCAAAGTCGAGCTTCGCGAATTGGATCTGGTCTCCATACTCTCCGCTCAGTTCCTCAAAAACCGGCTCCATCATTCGGCAGGGACCGCACCAGGAAGCATTCACATCGAGAATGACAGGCATAGAGGCTTTTTCGATCGCATCGTGGTAATTGTCCGAGGTGACTTGGATGATATCGGCCGCCGCAATAGCCTGAGCTTCGATCTCCTCAGGAACATACTGAAGAGCGAGTTCTTTGAACGTCCCTTTGAGCGTCTGCAAGTTGTCTTGGAAGATCGCCATCCCTTCAGTGCAATACTTTTGCCACGTAGGGTTCTCATGAATCTGTCTCAATTCACTGATCTCTTTATCGGAAAAGGCAGCTTGGTAGGGGGCGCAAAACGCAGCGAGGGTTTCCTCTTCCCCAAAACGAGTTCGGAGCAGCTGGATCAGTTCAGGGGCCTCTATTTTCGCGCTACTCTCCCCAATCGCCTCCATCGCCAGCATATTTAAAAGCGGCTCTGACTGAGACGTGAGATAGGTCTTTTCGAGGATCACTTTCAAGTTATCCGTCCGAGAAGGAGCGTTCCCCTCTTCTCCAAAACCCAGACTGCAAAAGAGCAAAAAGCATGCGATTGACGTTTTCATATTCACCTCTTAAAGAAAAAAACTATAGCGCCAGAGGATGAGAAAAGTCAAGGTTGCATTTTATTCGCGGACCGTGTAGTTTTTGTATTTATGTTGGTGCGTTTTCTCCTGCTTGTTTCCCTGATCATTTCGGCCTTTGGGGCTGACTCAGCCTCCAAGCGGATCGTCGCCGAGATTTTGGCTTTGGCCGATGTGAAGATCGACGGCGATCGTCCCTCGGACATTCGGGTGCTCGACGAGCGCTTCTATGACCGAGTGTTAACGGATGGATCTCTGGGCTTCGGAGAGGCCTACATGGAAGGATGGTGGGACGCCCCCGCCCTCGACGCGTGCATCGCAAAGATCTCGGCAGTCGATCTCGCCGATCGAGTGAAGCCCACCTGGGAAATGCGCTGGAATATTCTGAAAGCCAAACTCCTCAACATGCAGGAGAAAGGAAGCCGCAGCGTCAAAGTCGTCGATGAACACTATGAACTCGGCAATCAACTCTACGAGCTCATGCTAGGCAACACCTTGGCCTACACCTGCGCCTATTGGAAAAATGCAACCACTCTCGATGAAGCCCAAGAGGCGAAGTTCGACCTGATCGCCAAGAAAATGGGCCTGCAAAAGGGAATGCGAGTCCTCGATCTCGGCTGCGGATGGGGCGGCTTTGCGCGCCATATCGCCAAGAATTACGGCGTGGAGGTCGTTGCGGTCAACCTCTCGCCCAAGCAGGTCGCCTATGCACAAGAGATCTGTCAGGGACTGCCCGTCGATGTACGCAATCAAGATTACCGCGAAGTGAAAGGGACCTTTGACCGGATCATTTCGATCGGCCTGATGGAACATGTGGGCAACAAGAACTACCGCGGTTTCATGGAGCTCATCCACCGCTGTCTCAAAGACGATGGCCTCGCCCTCATCCATACCATCGGCCGCAACACCACGGCCGTGACGGCCGATCCGTGGATCAATCGCTATATCTTCCCCCATGGCCATCTCCCTTCGATCACCCAAATCGGCGAAGCGATGGAAGGTCTCTTCGTCATGGAAGATTGGCATAACTTTGGCACGAATTACGACCGCACTCTCATGAGCTGGTTTGCGAATTTCGATCAGAATTGGGACCAGATCAAAGCCGACTACCCAGGCCCCTTCTATAAAATGTGGAAGTACTATCTCCTCTCTTGCGCTGGCGCTTTCCGCGCTCGCAGCATCCAGCTGTGGCAAGTCGTCCTCTCCAAAACGGGGGTCTCCGGTGGGTATGAGTCCGTTCGGTGAGTATGAGAGAAAGAAACGGGCGCTGCTAGAGGACTTTCAAAAACAGCGCGCCTCTTCCTCTACCTTTTCCCTCGATAAGAAGACCTCCAATCTCTTTCGCAACCGCAACACTTCTTCTTCCAAAAAGCTCAATGTCAAGCAATTCAACCAAGTTCTCTCGATCGATCCCCTCGCCAAAGTCGCCGAAGTGGAGGCGATGATCACCTACGAAGAGCTCGTCGAGGCCACTCTCAAGTACAACTGCCTTCCTCCCGTCGTTCCCGAACTCAAAACCATCACCATCGGCGGCGCTCTCGTCGGACTCGGCATCGAATCTTCCTCTTTCCGCTACGGCCTTGTGCACGAGACCATCCTCGAAATCGAAGTGCTCACCGGCGAAGGGCGCATCCTCACTTGCCGCCCCGACAATGAGCACCGCGATTTATTCTACGCCTTTCCCAACTCCTACGGCACTCTCGGTTATGCCCTCAAGATCAAGCTCCGCCTCATCCCCGCCAAACCCTTCGTCCGCCTCACCAACACCCCCTTCTCCGACCCCACCCTCTTCTTCCAAACCCTCAAGGACCTCTGCCTCAAAAATCCCACGGATGCCTACATTGACGGCGTCATCTTCAGCCCTACGCAAATGATCCTGATCCGCGGGGAATTTGACGACAACGCCCCCTTTACCAACAACTACACCTATCTCAAATCCTACTATCGCTCGCTGCAGAAAAAGGAGACCAACTACCTCACCGCGCACGATTACATTTGGCGATGGGATGCCGACTGGTTTTGGTGCTCAAAGCACTTCGGAATGCACAATCCCCTTCTTCGCCTCCTCCTCGGCAAGTTCATGCTCCATTCGGCCGTCTATTGGAAGATCATGCGCCTCGCGTCGAGCAATCCCCTTCTCAAGACCCTCGTCAAATTCTTTGAAAAGCCCTCTGAATCGGTGATCCAAGACATCTTGATTCCCATCGAGAACGCGCCCCAATTTTACCAGTTTTTCCAGCGCTCTATCGGCATCACCCCCATTTGGATTTGTCCCTCTTACAACAAAGGCCAAGACTACTCTCTCTGTCCGTTGGCCCCCGAAACCCTCTACATCGACTTTGGCTTTTGGGACATCGTCCCCTCGTCCCATCCAAAAGGGCACCTCAACCGCCTCATCGAACAAAAAACCAAGGAACTGAAGGGCTTTAAAGGGCTCTATTCCGATTCCTACTACACAGAAGAGGAGTTTTGGCAAATCCACCCCAAACACTCCTTTTCACAACTGAAAGCAAAATACGACCCCCAAAAAGCTTTCAAAGACCTCTACGACAAATGTGTTCAACGCAACTGAGAAAAAACTATGACCCCGATCCCACCAACAGTAAATATACCTGTCGAATACAGAGACCAGATTCTAAACCTCGATAACCAATCTCCCCGAGAACGCATTACGACAATTGATCTCATCCTTGATCAAATGGATGATCCTTCCGATTCCGTTTCAAGTTTTCTAGTTTTGGAGAGACAGCACACAGTGGAAGCCTATCGGGCAGGAGGGAAGGCCGGCAGCCCTATTCCCGAATCTAATCGATAGAAACAAATAGAAATATTTGTTACAAGCACCGTCATGGGCGATCGATTTGATCTGATCATCATTGGGACAGGCGCGGGCGGAGGAACTTTAGCGCGTCACTTGGCCCCTTCAGGCAAAAAAATCCTCCTTCTGGAAAGAGGAGATTGGCTCAAGCGCGAAGCGGAAAACTGGAGCGCAGAGGCCGTCTTCGTCAAAAACCGCTATATTTCCCCAGACACCTGGTACGATGATCAAGGCAAGCCGTTCCAGCCGCAGGTCCACTATTTTGTCGGAGGGGCGACGAAGTTCTATGGCGCTTCGCTCTTTCGCCTGCGCAAGGAGGACTTCGGCGAACTCAAACACTTCGATGGCACCTCTCCCGCCTGGCCGATCGGCTATGAGGAGATGGAGCCCTATTATTTGCTCGCAGAGCAGATCTACTGCGTGCATGGAGAGCGGGGCGCCGATCCGACAGAACCTCCTGCAAGCGGCCCCTACCCCTTCCCTCCCGTGTCTCATGAGCCGCGGATCCAAGCCATCAATGACCAACTGCGGAAAGCGGGCTACCACCCGTTTTTTGCCCCGTGTGCCATCATGCTCAACGAGCGCGACATGTCGAAAAGCCGCTGCATCCGCTGCAGCACCTGCGACGGATTCCCCTGCCTCGTTCAAGCCAAAGCCGATGCCGAAATGGTCGGCGTTCGGCCCGCTCTCGAATATCCAAACGTCACGCTGATCACCAACGCCCCCGTTCGCAAGCTCAACACCTCTTCAGACGGAAAAACAGTTACAGAAGTCGTCGCAGAGATCAACGGCCAATCCCAAACGTTCAAAGGAGATCTCGTCGTCGTCTCTTGCGGAGCGGCCAATTCGGCCAAGCTCCTTCTCGCCTCCGCGAATGACAAACACCCGAACGGCCTGGCCAACGGCTCCGACCAAGTGGGCCGCAACTACATGTTCCACAATAGCCAGGCAGTCCTTGCCCTTTCCCTCGAGCCCAATCCCACCCAGTTTCAAAAAACGCTCTCTCTCAACGATTTTTACTTTGGGATGAAAGGATTCGAATACCCGATGGGCAACATCCAAATGATCGGCAAATCGAAAGGCCCCATGTTCCGTGGAGAAAAACCGATAGAGACCGCATTGATGCCAGGGAAAACGCTCGATGAGATCGCCCTCCACGCCGTCGATTTCTGGCTATCGACGGAAGATCTACCCGATCCCAACAACCGGATCACCCTCGACAAACAAGGGCGCATCCACTTGAATTATACGCACAACAATCAAGTGGCCAAACAAAAACTCTACGACCAGCTCAAATCGATGCTCGGTCATTTGGGCATGCATCCCCACTATCTCATCCCGCGCCATGCCTATCTGCATAGCGACATCCCCATCGCAGGAGTCGCTCACCAAGTCGGCACTTGCCGATTTGGCAAAGATCCGAAAACCTCCGTCCTCGATACCAACTGCAAAGCGCACGAGCTCGACAACCTCTACGTCGTCGACACCAGTTTTTTTCCCAGCATCGGCGCCGTCAACCCCTCCCTCACCGCCATCGCCAATGCTCTCCGCATCGGCGATCATCTCCTCCAAAGATTGAAAAAAAATCTATCTTAGACGAAAATCGGAATCACTTAAATCACTCACCCCTACAGGTTTTATGTCGTCGCTCCCCACTCTATCGAAGATGCAATATTGGACTTACAGACTCTCCACCGTTCTCAAGTCCTTCAAAGCCCTTTATACGCTCTCTCCTGCAAAAATAGAGGCGTTTCTCAACTCGTATGTGATCTATGACCATGATTGGGTGGATGAAAAAGCAATGGTCGAGACCTTTGGTCCCAATTACGTAGAAGAAGTTCAAAAAAAGCTCGTCGACTACTACTCCGTTCTCAACCACCTCTGCTCCATTGGCCAAGTAGAAAAAATGTACATTCCTCCCACGATGGATCTCCGATCGAGCATCATCGCCAACCAAAAACTGTTTGAGAAGATGATGTGCAAAGATCTCGGCCTGACCGCGGGTCATCGCGTGCTCGATATCGGCTGTGGAAGAGGGCGCGTCGCCAATCACATGGCGAGTCTATCGGGCGCTCACCTGATCGGAATGAACATCGATCCCGATCAACTCGACAATGCCAAAAAATACGCATCGAGCCGCAATCTCTCTCATCGCTGTGAGTTTGTCAGAGGCGATCTCAACCACATCCCCTACGCGTTCCCCGCCGGTTCCTTCGACCACATCTACGAGATCCAGTGCATCTTCAGCCTCTCCAAAGATCTGGGCAAAACCCTCAAAGAAGTCCATCGATTGTTGAAACCGGGCGGAAAATTTGCTGCCCTTGAATGGGCGAGTCTCCCGAAGTACGATCCACAAGATCTCCATCATCAGGGCCTCATGAAAAAAATCAAACCGTTGATCGGGGCCATCGGCACCCATTCGGTGGATCAGTGTGTCCGCCTCTTAGAAAATGCGGGATTTAGGATCCTCAAAAACGAAAATGCGAGTCTCGACGGCCTCCAAGCCCCCCTCATCGAAAATGCCGACAAGTTCTTCACCCGCATCAACCGACTGATCAACGGCTGCGTCCGGTACAAGATCTTGCCCGCTCATTTTAAAACGCTATTCGACCGGCTGACGCAAGATGGAGACGCCTTCATCGAAGCGGACCGAATGGGTCTCGTCACCTCGAGCCATTACTTCCTAGCGGAAAAGATGTAGCTGAAATTTTCCAACAGCGGTGGATTTTTTGGTTGTGAAAGTCGATGGGAATTGTTTTTTTAGAGATATCGAGAATGGAGCATTCAGGGAAATGGCTTTCATCGAAGTCAAACTCCCGCGAATTCGTGCTAAAAAAGAGGGTCCCCCCGGGAGATAAAAGCTTCAACGCCTTGGAAATCAGAAATATATAATCCTCTTGGACATCAAACATCCGATCCATCTTTTTCGAGCGGGAAATCGTAGGAGGATCGATCACAATCAGATCGTATTGACTCCCTTTTTCCTCCTCGAGAAATTTCAGACAATCCTCCCTCACGACCACATTGCTTTTCAGAGGAAGCCCATTCAACAGGAAATTCTCTCTTCCCCATTCAACATACGTATTTGACATGTCTACGCTTTTGGTAAAAGCAGCTCCGGCAACGGCAGCATGAACGCTAAACGAGCAGGTATAAGCAAAGAGGTTCAGCAACCGTTTGCCAGAGGCCATCGAAGCCACTAACTGGCGCGTCTCTCGATGGTCGAGAAAAAGGCCCGTGTCGAGATAATCGACCAGATTCACTTTGAATTGAACGCCATATTCCAGCACGGTAAAAAATTCCTTCGTCTCGCCCGCTTTCTCATACTGCTGTGTCTTTTCTCTCTTTATCCTCGTTCGCCAAAAGATCGCGTCGACAGGCGCATTGAAGATCGATCTAATAGCGCCTAATGCCTCATCATAAAGATCTTGCCGCGGGGCATCGCTATCGCGGGAACTCGTGAAGTAGTGAACGCAAAACCTCCCATCATAAAAATCGATCGCTAGCGGGTATTCTTTGATATCCCGATCATAGATCCGAAAACAATTTGTCTTCGTTCGATTCGCCCACTTGCGGACATGCCGATAGTTCTTTCGAATCCGGTTTTTCAGAGGAGAGCTCTTGTCCTCTTCATCGGCAATCAATGGCAAAAACAGCGTGGGTGACAAGCGAACGTCCTTCTAACTTGGAAATTTGGCTAGCTTAATTTTAATCATTTTTTTAAGCTCGAGCGGGATAGGATGCTCAAGACTTTAAAGCACTTGCTTACTTCTAAAACGTGGTATTTTCTCTTCTTCGCCATTTTGTTGCTACCCTTTTTAGCGTTTAGAACGTCTCCAGAAGTTTCCCGTACAAGAAAAATTGCGGTCTTGCTCAAAATGGATTACCAAGGGGAGCGGGCGTTTGCCAACAGAATCCAATCCGCTTGTAGGAATCTCGGATGGAAGGCCGATCTTTTTGAGATTAAAAAGTTTAGGCGTTTGAAAAAACACTCTTATGACTTTGTGATCAACCTTGTCCCTGGCCCCTGTAATTTCCGGAATACTAAATATTATCTAGCCATTTTCCATCCTCTACACCACTACTTTGATCCAGACGGCTCTCTTTCAAAGCCTTATCGCAATTACGATGGATATTTACTCACTTATTCACCGAAAGTAGACGACAGAAATTTCGGGGCCGGCGGAATGCCCTATATCAAATGGTACCCCACCGTTCAAACGCGGGAATACAAAGAAACAGACCCCACGGCCCTGTTCTATCTCGGCTGCATTTGGGGAAATAGATTTGACGATGCGAAAATGCAACAATTCTTAAACCTTCTCGACAAAGAATCCTTCACTCGCATTTACGGCAACCCTTTACTAAAGAAACATTGTTCTCATAACTACCATTCGAGCATTCAATTTGACAGCGACAGCGTTTGCGAGACAGCCAACCAAGCTGGCGTAACTCTTGTACTACATTCCAATGAACACAACGCTTATGGACTCCCCTCCGGCAGGATTTTCGAAGCAGCAGCAGCATCCACTACTATTATCTGCGATGAGAATCCATTTGTTAGAGAACATTTTGGGGATTCAGTCCTCTATATTAATACCGACGGAAGCGCAGAATCCATACACAACCAAATCAAGCAACACATGGATTGGATTCAATCTGATAAAAAAGCCGCTAGGGAAAAAGCCAGAAGCGCGCATACCATTTACAAATATTCCTTTTCGCTAGAAGAACAACTGTTACGCTTAGGCGCCTTTCACGATGAACGATCAAAAACTGCCTTTCTAGAATGGAGGACCAAAATGATCTCTTTATTCTCGTCTTGGGTCAAGAAATTGTTTTCCCTCAGCGGATTGGCAGCGATTCTCCCGATCATCGATCCCGCTCCCCTGAGTGTTATTCCGAATATAGACTCTCACTATAGTCTGATCAACAGTGTCGACTTCCATCCCCAGAGCAACATCGCTTGCGCTGTCTATACCCACAATAATAAAATCGTTCTTTACGAGATCGACGGAGTGCATCCGCCTCGGCCCATCCAGCCCCTTTGCAATCCAATAATATTGCAGAGGAATCGATATATAAGCCCAAAATAAT
>CAYNWC010000030.1:0-10519 GCA_964400805.1 uncultured bacterium
CCTATCTTCTTCTTCTTCTTCTTCTCTGTGAGCTCTGTGGGCTCTAGCGAACTTTGTTCGCGGGTGGTAAAAATATTTTCCCGATTATTGACACGGCGTTTCTTTTGTGACAAAGTTGGGGCTACTCAACAGTGAGCCGCCCCATGAATGCTCGTTTGGATGCCGTTCGAAACATCGGAAAAAGAAGTCGAAAATTGCCCGAATCGGGCCAAATCAAACACTCCGTCCAATTCGGTACACAGGTGTTCCATCGGGGGCTGATCGAAGAGCTGCCGAAACGGGTGGCGCAGAATTGGCTCGATGTCTTGGATGGACGAGGCAAACTCGACCCCGAAAATGCCGATGAAATCGCCGACGCTCTGAAAGAGTGGGCGATCGAACGGGGCGCGACGCACTTCACCCATTGGTTTCAACCTCTGACACACGGCAGCGCTGAAAAACACGATTCATTCTTGAGCTGGGGCCCGAATGGGACGGTGATCGAAAAGTTCCGCGGCAAAGAATTGCTGCGCGGAGAACCCGACGCCTCATCACTCCCTTCCGGAGGCTTGCGCGTGACGCATGCGGCGCGCGGCTACACGGCTTGGGATCCAACGGTTTTTCCTTTTTTGTGGGAAGGGGGCGATGGCGTCACGCTATGCATCCCTTCAGTCTTTTTTTCATGGAAAGGGGAGGCGCTCGATCATAAAATTCCACTGCTCCGCTCGGAAGAGAAATTGAATGTAGCGGCGCTGCGGCTATTGAAGCTGTGCGGAGTGCCGGCGCAGCGGGTGTTTTCGACGTTGGGACCGGAACAGGAGTATTTCGCGATCGATCGGAGTTTGTTTTTGCTGCGACCCGATCTGTGGTTGGCGGGAAGAACGGTGTTTGGCGCGCGGCCATCAAAGGGCCAGGAGCTGGAAGATCATTACTTCGGCGCGGTCAAGGATCGGATTCTGGCCTATATGCGGGAGTTTGAAGAGGTGGCTGTGCGGTTGGGGATTCCGGTGAAGACGCGCCACAATGAGGTGGCGCCTGCGCAGCACGAGGTGGCGCCTTTGTTTGAAAGGACGAATTTAGCGATCGATCACAATGTATTGCTGATGGAAGTGATGCGTCAGGTGGCTTTGAAACACGATCTGGCTTGCCTCTTTCACGAGAAGCCATTCGCCGGGATCAACGGCTCGGGTAAACACAACAATTGGTCACTGGCGACCGAGACGGGACTCAATTTGCTCGATCCACAGGAAAATAGTCTGGTCTTTGTGACGCTGCTGACGGCGATTCTACGCGCAGTGCATGAACATGCCGCGCTGCTCCGCGCGAGCATCGCCTCGGCGGGCAATGATCATCGATTGGGAGGAGCGGAGGCGCCGCCCACCATTTTGTCGGTCTATTTGGGAGAGGCTCTGGAGCGTCTTGTCGAAGGGTTGATCCAAGAGACAAAGAGCGATCTGCCAATGCGGAGCGTCGATCTGGGACTCGCGGCGATCCCGCGCCATGATGTGGATCTGTCAGACCGGAACCGCACTTCGTTCTTCGCTTTTACAGGGAATAAGTTTGAGTTTCGGGCCGTGGGGGCCTCAGCGCATTGCGGCGGGCCGGTCGCAGTGATCCATGCGATGGTGGCCGATAGCTTGCAATTGATCCTCGATGAGGTGGAGAGCGAACTTCAAGACCGAAAGTTGACGGGAGAGGCGCTCTTTCATGCGGCTTTGCCCGTTTTACGCAAACATCTCAAGGCGGCGAAGCCAGTTCTGTTTGCGGGCAACAACTACTCAGTCGAATGGGAAACGGAGGCCGCCGCGCGCGGCTTGCCGAATATCCGGAAGAGTTTTTATGCATTCGGCCAGTGGATCGACAAAAAAACGGTGCGCCTGTTCGAGGGGATTTTGAGCGAGGCCGAGCTCCATAGCCGCTATGAGATCCTGATAGAGCAATATGCGAAGACGATGAACATCGAAGTGAATTTGATGGTCGAACTTTTTGAGACGCAAATTCTTCCCGTGGCGCAGAAAGATATGCGGCAAAGAGGAGTGGGAGAGCCTCTGATCGACGAGGCGATCGGTCTAGTGGAAGAGCTCAAGAAACTGCAGGCGCAGACGGCTGATCTCGGCTGGGAGGCGAAGGGGAAGGTGTTCTGCGAACTGATCGCCCCGAAAATGGGAGAGCTGAGACATAAAGTCGATCAACTGGAGCAGCGGGTCGATAATGCGCTCTGGCCCCTGCCTAAATATAGAGAGCTTTTATTCCTCAGCTGAAACAGGTTGGCTTTTTCGGCGGCACGTTTGACCCGATCCACTTCGGACACATCGCCCTGGCCGTCGAGTTGATGGAGGCCCATCGACTGGACGAGGTCCTCTTTTGCCCTGCATTTTGTTCCCCCTTCAAGAGCGATGCCCCCCCGAAGGCGAGTCCAAAGGATCGCCTCGCGATGGTGAAGTGCGCCTTAGATCTGCCCCAATTCCAGGTTTTACCCTGGGAGATCGAGCAGGGGACCTGTTCCTATACCATTGAGACGCTGCGCCATCTGCACCAGAAGCGCAACGCTCAATACCACCTTCTCCTGTCTGCGGAGGCGGCGGCCCATCTCGACCGCTGGAAAGACAAAGAGGAGCTCCTCCGCCTCGCTCCCCCTCTGGTCGCCCCGCGGGAAATCCCCATCTCGAGCACCCAAATCCGGGAGCGGCTCAAGAAAAAACTATACTGCGGCCACCTCGTTCCGGCGAAAGCGCTGGACTACATCTCGGCAAATGAGTTATATTTATTGTGAAAAATCTGCCCAAGTTTTTATTTTGCGAATTATGAAAAGAACCCTTTTAGAGACCCTGAATCAGATCGCCCAAGTCATTTATGACAAAAAGGGGTTCAATATCCTAGCACTCGATGTGCAAGGACTTTCTAGCATCACAGATTTTCTTCTGATTGCGGAGGGGAATGTCGATCGACATGTCTCTTCCATCGGCCGAGCCATTATGGATGTGCTCGGAGAAAAAGGAGAAGAACCCATCCACGTCGAAGGACTGAAGGTGGGGGATTGGGCTGTTTTGGATTATGGTGAAATCACCGTCCATATCTTTAGCCCCGGCCTACGCGAGAGATATTCTTTAGAGCGTCTTTGGAGCGAGAGCAAGATCGTAGATCTTGATATTGATGTCTCCAAGCCCGCAATTGGCTAACTCCTTTAACAAGAAGAAGAAAAAATGGCATTTCAATTATTACACGAACACATTCAAAAAGCATTGGGCGAATTAGGGCATACAACGCCTACCCCGATCCAAGAACAAGCGATCCCGAAAGTCTTAGAAGGGCATGACCTGCAAGCGTCTGCGCAGACGGGAACCGGAAAAACGGGCGCCTTTATCCTCCCCGCGCTCCATCGATTGACCACTCCATCGCCAGGAAGAGGGCCGCGGATCTTGATCCTGGTGCCCACGCGCGAATTGGCCATGCAGGTGGCTGAAGAAGCGGCGAAATACAGCAAGTACTTGCCACAAGTGAAGACCGTTTGCATCTATGGGGGCATGCCCTATCCGACGCAAAACCGGCAGCTCTCTCGCCCCTACGACATTCTGGTAGCGACCCCGGGACGACTGATCGACCACCTCGAGCGCAACCGCATCCAGCTCTCGCGCGTCCAAACGCTCATCCTCGATGAAGCCGACCGGATGCTCGATATGGGATTCGTACAACCCGTTGAGCACATTGCCTCCCTCACTCCGAAGACGCGTCAAACGCTCCTCTTTTCGGCGACTCTGAAAGGCAACGTCCTCAAGCTCTCTCAGCGCCTCTTGAAAAATCCTCTCGAAATCGCGATTGAGCCCAGCCAGATCGAACAGAGCAATATCGAACAGCAGGTCCATACGGTCGACAATCTCGATCACAAATACCGTCTCCTCGGCCATCTGCTCACTGAAGGGGCCATGAGTCAAGTGATCGTCTTTACAGCGACAAAGCATCAGGCCGATCAACTGGCCGACCGGCTCTGCACCGAGGGGCACCGGGCTGGAGCGCTCCACGGCGATATGAACCAGCGGCAAAGGACTCGGACCATCGCCCAGCTCCGCCGCGGCGATCTCAAAATTCTCATTGCCACCGATGTGGCTGCCCGGGGGATCGATATCCCAACCATCACCCACATCATCAACTTTGACTTGCCGCAGAGCCCCGAGGACTATGTCCACCGGATTGGCCGGACAGGGCGGGCAGGAGCTACTGGAGTCGCCCTCTCTTTCGCGGCTCATAAGGACCGCTCTCTTGTCTATCAAATTGAAAGATTTACTGGTAAGAAAATGGCCCCCCTTATCATTCCCGGTATGGAGCCCAAATTCAATCCCGCGCCTCTCAAACCCCGTAAGAAGAGTTGGGGTCCTGTGAAGCGAAGATTTCGGTAATTTCGAAATCCGTTTTTTGGTATGATATTAGAGACTAAAATAAAATTTTAGGTTTTACATGGCCAAAAAACGGATCGTAGTCACGGGGATGGGGCTTGTTTCCTGCTTTGGAAACGATGTCGCTCATTTTTATGAAGAGCTTCTTGCCGGAAAAAGTGGGATCGTTCCGATCTCTCAATTCCCCTGTGAGGACTATCCTACCCGTTTTGCCGGTTCGGTGCGCGATTTCGATGTGGGCGACTACATGGATAAAAAGCAGGCGCGCCGGGTCGACCCTTTCATCCGCTACACCATGGTCGCTGGAAAAAAAGCCCTCGAGATGGCTGGCCTCGGCGCCGACAAACTCTCCCCGCTCGACAAAAAGCGGTGCGGCATAGTCATTGGATCGGGCATGGGGGGCATGAGCATCTTCTACGACGGCGTAGAGACCGTTCTCACGAAGAGCTATAAGCGGCTCACCCCGTTTTTCGTTCCCTATATCATCACCAACATGGGCGGCGCCCTTCTCGCCATCGACCTCGGATTCATGGGGCCCAACTTCTCCATCTCAACCGCTTGTGCGACCTCTAATTTCTGCATCCACGCTGCAGCCGAACAAATCCAGAGCGGCAAAGCCGATCTGATGCTTTGCGGCGGCGCTGAAGCGCCCATCAACCCGATTGGGCTGGCTGGCTTCGTCGCCATTGGAGCCCTCTCCACGAAGAACGAAGATCCTACTAAAGCGTCCCGCCCTTGGGATCAGCAGCGCGATGGATTTGTGATGGGAGAAGGGGCCGGCGTTCTCGTCCTCGAGTCCCTCGAGCACGCCCTTGCTCGCGGCGCGCCCATCTATGCCGAATACCTCGGCGGCGCCATCAACTGCGATGCCTACCATATGACGAGTCCGCGTGAAGATGGAGAAGGTGTTGCCCTCTGTATGGAAGAGGCTCTTGCCGAAGCGGGTGTCGCCAAAGAAGCCGTCAACTATATCAATGCCCATGCCACTTCGACTCCTGCCGGCGATCTCTGTGAGATTGAAGCTATCCGTAAAGTATTCGGCGCCCATGCAAAGAACATCAAAATCAACGCCACGAAATCGATGATTGGCCACTGTCTTGGCGCTGCGGGAGCTCTCGAAGCGATCGCGACCATTCAGGCGATCCAGACCGGTCAGCTCCATCCCACCATCAACCTCGACAATCCTGAGCCGGCCACCGCTGAGCTCGATCTCGTTGCGAACGCCCCCAAGCCTCACTCTATCCAAGTCGCTCTCTCCAACTCCTTTGGTTTTGGCGGTCACAACTCCACTCTCGTATTTGCCCCTTACCCAGGGAATCGCCCGTGAGACAAGAAGAGTCTTTTGGAGTGATTCCCCTTTCGAAGGCGAGTGGGCGCTGGGAAGTGTTTCTCATTCAGCATCATCGTTCTGGCTATTGGGGCTTTCCCAAAGGGCATGCCGAAGCAGGGGAAACGCCCGAGCAGGCCGCCTTTCGCGAATTGAAAGAGGAGACCAATCTCGAACCCCTCCATCTCCTCCAAAAAGAGCCTCTCATGGAGCAGTACACATTCACAATGGAGCGGAGGCGCGTCCATAAGCGCGTCGTCTATTTCATCGCTGAAGTCACCGGCGCCGTCCAACTCCAAACCAAAGAGATCCACGATGGCAAGTGGCTCGCCTTCCCCGAGGCGATCCATCAAGTCACGCACCAAGAAGGAAAAGGGCTCCTGACCCAAGTCGAAAAAATGCTTCCCCCTCTTTAATACCATGATCGAAGTCTTTGTCCGCCACTGCATCCACTCCTCTGCCAGCGCCCACAAAAAGCGTCCCCTCTCCTTCACCAAGGAAGCCTGTTATCGCAATCTCCTCGCCACCAGCGACTCTCGCGTTCGCTTCACCCACTTTCTCGACATTGCCACTCCCGGTTCCCACTTCCTCCAAGACAGTGCCATCCTCATCCATGAAGGAACCGAAGCCCGCTCTTTTCTCCGTCTCCTCGATCACGTGGCCAACCTCTCCCTCTCTCCCGACACCATCCTCTACTTCATCGAAGATGACTATCTCCATCGTCCCGGTTGGGTCGATATCCTCCTCGAAGGCTTTTCTCTCGATGCCGACTACATCACTCTCTACGACCATGCAGACAAATACACCCACTATCCCCACCTTACCTCCCAACTCTTTGTCACTCCCTCCTGTCATTGGCGCACCACTCCCTCCACCACCAATACCTATGCCATGCGCTTCAGCACCCTCAAGCAGCACCTTCCCTACCATCGCCGCTTTTCACTCAACCGCGCCATCACCGCCGATCACGACAAGTTTTGCTATTTGCGCAAAAAAGGTGCTACACTCCTTTCATCCGTTCCCGGATGGTCGACCCATGTCGATCCCGAAAACCTATCCCCATGCATCGCGTGGGAACCACTTTTACAGGAGGCCCTATGTTCTACACCCAAACCCTAACCCCCGCAAAACCCCTCTGGCGCAACGCTGCCCTCATCCTCCTCGCTAGCTTCCTCATCTGCCTCTCCGGCCGCCTTTCCCTGCCCCTTTGGTTCACTCCCGTTCCTCTCGTCCTCCAGAACACCACCGTCCTCCTCATCGCCGCCCTTCTCGGCTCCCGTCGCGGCACAGCCGCCACCCTCACCTTTCTCCTCCAAGGAGCCATCGGCCTTCCCGTCTTTGCCCTTGGCCAAGCTGGCCTCCCCATCCTCCTCGGTCCCCGCGGTGGCTATCTCATCGGTTACCTCATTGCCTCCTTCATTACTGGCTATTTCGCAGAGAAGAATAAGCCAACCACCGCCTTCCTCTTAGGCAACCTCACTATCTACTTCTGCGGAGCGGGCTACCTCTCTACCTTCGTCGGCCTCGACAAAGCCCTCCTCCTCGGCGTAGCTCCCTTCCTCTTGGGCGATCTCCTCAAGGCCCTCGCGGCCCTGAAGTTTGTGCAGTGGCAAAAAAGATAGAATGAGAATCGAAACCATACGATCTATTTCTAACGGAATTAGATTTGCAGCAACGACCGCAATGGTTTTTCCCACCTCAGCATTTCTAGGGTTTGTTGGTTTGACTAAGTGCACAGAGGATCTGCCAACAGTTTCTACCTATGGTTGCTTGGCAGCAGCCATAGTCTTTATTGGCGGTTGCGTACTCGCTGAGGTTGTCTTAGGGCGTTGCATAGGAAAGGTTTCAGAGGTTGTTTTAAAAACGTTGTTTCTAGATAAAGCGCCAAAGCCTGTCAGAGCCGTGCAATAAAAAAACGTCCGATCTATTTTTCTTGCAATCAACGGGAATTTTGAGACAATCGAACTGCGCTTTATGAAGAAGTTTCTCATCTTCTCGCTCTTTCTCGGACTCGTCTTCATTGGATCCTATCTGGCTCCGCGCTGGATCGAGATGCCTTGGCCCAAACTTCCTGCTGAAAAAATATCCGCTCCGGTGGCTCGCTTCCAACCGACGCCCTTTCCCTTGATCAATCACCCTTTTACCATTGTCATTGTGGGGGTGAACAATGGGGCGTTTGTCTCGAAGACGCTTGCGTCGGTGTTTCGCCAAAATTACGACAATTATAAAGTGATCTACATCGACGATGCCTCCAGCGATGGGAGCGCTGACTTGGCCCATGACCTTGTCTATCAAAGCGACCATTTGCTCCAAGTGACCTTTGTGCAGAATGAGGAGCGGTTGGGTATGTTGGCCAATTTGTTCCGCGCGGTGCAGAGTTGCGCGGATGGGGAGATCGTTGTGGTGCTGCACGGGGAAGATTGGCTGGCCCACGAGTGGGTCTTGCAAAGGCTCAACGCCTATTACGCGAATCCCGATCTATGGCTCACCTATGGGCAGTATTGCGATTTTCCCACTTACCATACCGGCATCTGCCACCCTTACTCCGATGCGAAATTCCGCACCCAACCTTTCTTGGCTTCCCATCTCAAAACCTTTTACGCCGGTCTCTTTAAAAAGATCCGCGAAGGGGACTTCATCTACGCAGGAAAGTTTCTCCCCGCGTGCGCCGACCTGGCCGCCATGATCCCAATGCTGGAGATGGCCAAAGACCATTTCTCCTTTGTCCCAGAAGTACTCTATATCAATAACCAACAGACGGCGTGCCGAGAGGATCGGGAATTGCAAGCGCAGTGTGAGCGGTTCGTCCGCGGTCTCGATTCCTATTCTCCGCTACCAGCCTTACAGGTGCAGCCATGTGGAGAGTAGCTCTTGTCCTGATCGTCGCTTTCGGGGGCTTTTGGTTCGGGAAAACGTCTCTTGCGACGTCGGGGGTTCCTTCCCGGTTCCCCGCAGCGAAAGAATACCCGATCGCAGAGCACAAATCGTTTGCGATCGTGATCTATGCCTACAATCAGGCGCTCTGGTGCGAGCGGGCGCTCCAGTCGGTGTTTGAGCAGGATTACGATCACTATCGGCTGATCGTGATCGACGACGGTTCTACCGATGGCACTGCGGAAAGGGTGAGGGAATTCATCGCCGACAATAACCAGGATCAGAAGGTAATCTTCGTGCGGAATGAAACGAGGCTCGGCCCAGGAGTTTGTCTCTCGCGCGCCTTAGATAGTTGTCTCGATCGAGAAATCGTCATTCCGTTGGAGGGGAAGGATTGGCTGAGCTCGCCGCTCACATTGACGCGCCTGAACGCCGCCTACCAAAATCCCAACACATGGATGACCTTGGCGCCGGTCATCGATTATCCTTCCTATGAAATCCGCCCCGCATCGCAGGTCTCTTACTACGCGGTGCTCTTTAAACAGACGCCCGTTCCGGATGGGGATTTCGTGCCGCACCTCACCGCGTACCTGACCGCACTGTTGCAGAAGGCCGAGGGAAAGGTTTTTCAATTGGAAGAGCCGATCGCCTTTTCGAATCGATCTTGAATAAGAAGCGGTGAGACTGTCTTTAGAAACCCATCATTCTCATCATTTTATCCTTTCCATCATTAAACTGGCTTGAGGCCTCACGCGTGTGCATCCCAGCAAATCAATGATGGAAAGGATAAAATGATGAGAATGATAAGGAAGAATATAATTTCTCTCGACTATCTTGGCCTTGGCCGTAGAATCATTTCCTACGGCGATTGGGGATGGGGCCCTGATGGTGGCCGAGGGTTTTCGCTCTGATCTGATCCGCTTTGCTGATCGCAGAAGTGGCCGCATCTCGCGTTCCGCCACCGCGGCGCACGTCGACTTTTCTTCGGAGGGGAACTTCCGCAGATTCGTAGGTCTCCACGCCTTTTGCGAGTTTTTGCACCGTCGATCGAAAAATAGAGCTCGTTTGGTCGGCTCCTGAAACGAATTCCCGCGGAACATCTCCTGGCACTTTCCCTGAACCATCAATTGGACGTATCATCGCCCCTCCTTAGTAAATTTTTATGTATATAGGAACTGCCGATTATTTCGGTAGCAAAAAACCCTTAAAAATGGGTTAAATAGAGAGGATGTCTTACTGTTTTTGGATGGTTCTCTCTTATTTTTTGAGGGGCCTTTTATCGCTCCGTTATCGCATTGAAGTGAGGGGGCTGGATCAGTTGACCCCCGAGCGATTGAATCGCAAAGAGGGAACCCTGTTCTTGCCGAACCACCCGGCGCATATGGACCCCTTGATCAACTTCGTGTGGCTCTGGCCTCGGTTTCGGATGCGCCCGCTAGTCCTTGAATCGCTCTATCAAGTGGGTTTTTTAAGACCTGTTTTTCGCATGGTGGGGGCCTTGCCGATCCCGAACTTCGAGACGGCGGTCAACGAGCTGAAGGTGAGGAAAGGGGAGCAGTCGATGCGGGAAATCGCCGCGGGGCTAAAGCGGGGAGAGCGCTTTGCGGTATACCCCTCAGGGCGGCTGAAGAGCACGGGCAAAGAGTTGATCGGCGGCGCAGCTGCGGCCTATGAGCTACTCAAAGAATGTCCCGACGCTAATGTGGTGCTCATCCGGACGACCGGTCTGTGGGGCAGCTCGTTCTCGAGGGCCTTTGTGGGGCGATCGCCCGAGTTGAAGGAGACGGTGCTCCACGCTGCAAAGGCTCTATTGAAAAATGGCCTGTTCTTCTTGCCTCGACGGCACGTGTTGATCGAGATGGTGCCCAATCCGGAAGATTTACCGCGCGCCCGCCTATCGCGGATCTAACTCAATCGCTACTTGGAAAACTGGTACAACCGCTACCCC